>CAZHZT010000115.1:0-18823 GCA_964537285.1 uncultured Saprospiraceae bacterium
CATTCGGGACAAGTTATGCCTACGTTTTCCGCCTAGCCTGAGAAAAAAATTACTGCGCAAAATTTGGGTAGCTTATTAATTGCCTAATCCCTTATTCAACAAGCAATTTTATATCAATCTCGTGCCTATACCCTAAGTGCAGTAGATGCCATCTCAACCGAAACCGCTAATTGCTGCATTCTCACCATCACGCTACGACGAAGGTGTATGACCTCATTGATAAAAATCATCGCATTTCCACTAAAATCCGTCGTAATTCGTAGCAAATATACCGATCTGTTTGCTACATTATTACCAAAAAAGCGAATACAACGATGAATTATAAGCATCTCATATTAATTTTTGCATGTTTAATACCAACAAACTATAGTCTGTTTGCACAGGAACTTAGTGCAAAGGAAGTCGTTCAGAAGGCAGACGATAAACTGAATGGCCTTACCAATAAAGCTGAAATGACAATGACCATTGTCCGACCAAGCTGGCAACGCGAAATGAGCCTCAAAAGCTGGGCTAAAGGCGATGATTATAGCATTATTTTGGTGACTGCTCCCGCAAGGGATAAAGGAACCGCTTTCCTCAAGCGTGGAAAAGAAATCTGGAACTGGCAACCAACTATTGACCGGGTAATTAAATTACCTCCTTCCATGATGATGCAATCCTGGATGGGGTCAGACTTTACCAATGATGATTTGGTGAAACAGTCTTCTATCGTGACGGATTACGATCATACTTTAAAAGGTATGGAAGAAGTTGAGGGCCGCGAGTGCTACTTTATTGAAATGATCCCGCATGAAGATGCAGCCGTCGTATGGGGTAAAATTCTGGTTTGGATCGATAAGGAAGAATTTATGCAACTCAAAGTAGAATTCTATGATGAAGATGAATATTTGATCAATACCATGTATGGCAAGGAAATTAAAGAACTGGGAGGGAAAATACTCCCGTCCGTAATGGAAGTTATACCTGCTGACGAGGAAGGACATAAAACGATCATCACGTATCAGTCTTTGCAATTTGATGAGCCTATTAAAGAAGCCTTTTTCTCTGTACAAAACATGAAAAGGTTAAAATAAATCACTGAAAAAGCGATTTTTTCGAGGCGGCTGCATGGGGCAATTTTGTGAAGCAAAATTGCCCCATGCAGCCGCCTCGAAAATTCGAATTTTGAATAAAAGTTCTTTTACATAAATTGTGGAAAATGGAACATCAAAATGATAAGCCTTTCAGCCACAAGGGCATTCAAGGGTTATCATTTTGATGTTCCACACAATTTTTCAAAGAACGTGAATAAATTCTTATGCTAATAAAACTTGCCTGGCGAAATATTTGGCGAAACAGACAACGTACATTGATCACTGCCGGGTCAGTGCTCTTTGCTGTTTTGTTGGCTTCGCTCATGGAAGCCTTACAAAAAGGAGCCTGGAATCACATGATCGGAAATGTGGTCAATTATTATTTCGGTTATGCTCAAGTGCACAGCGATGGTTACTGGGATGACCAAACCCTTGATAAAGCTTTTCTTTATGAGGGGAAGGTGAGTGCTTTACAGAAAGAAGTTAGTCAGGTAAAAAATGTGCTTCCACGGATTGAATCTTTTGCGCTAGCTTCTTCCGGCGATAACACCATGGGGGTAATGGTGGTCGGAGTTGATCCGGTTCTGGAAAATGAAATGACTCAGTTGAAGACTCGTCTTACCAAAGGAAACTATCTGGAAGGCCCCAAAGAAGCTTTGATCGCCAAAGGAATTGCTGAGAATCTGAAGATTAATATAAATGATACCATCGTTCTGATCAGCCAAGGGTTTCGGGGGGTAAATGCTGCCGGAAAGTATCCGGTAAAGGGATTTGTTGAATTCGGTTCTCCGGATCTGAATAAACGCATGGTTTACCTTCCGCTGAAAGAGGCCCAGTGGTTTTATGGAGCAGATAATCGCGTAACCTCTCTGGCTATTCATCTTAAAAATCCTCAATCCCTTCAGGAAACAGTTCAGAGTCTTAAGGCTGTCCTTAAGGATGGAGAATACGAAGTTATGGATTGGAAGAAATTACTCCCCGATTTGGTGGAGGCTAAAGAACTGGACAGCGCCGGAAATTATATCGTTTATTTTATCCTGTACGTGATTATTGCGTTCGGTATTTTCGGTACGATTCTCATGATGATAAAGGAGCGTGAATATGAGTTCGGAATATTAGTAGCGATAGGGATGTATCGTTGGAAACTAGGGTTGATCGTTTGGCTGGAAACCTTTTTCATAGGTTTATTGGGCACTTTGGCTGGCATACTATTTAGTTTTCCTTTGGTGTGGTATTTCCACATAAACCCTATTCGCTTCACTGGGGAATATGCCCATACCATGGAAAAGTTTGGTTTTGAGCCTATTTTCCCTGCTGCTTTTAATGCAAATATTTTTGTGACACAGGCAATTATCGTCTTTATTATAACTACGGTGATAGCATTTTTCCCATTATTGAAAATTAGCAGGCTGAAGCCTGTAAAAGCTATTAGCGGTTAACGGGAAACGGGAAACGGGGAACGGTTAACGGGAAACGGGAAAAGAGTACAAGTCTATTAAAAACAAAGAAATGATTTTTAAACTCGCATGGCGGAACATTTGGCGCAGACCCGTAAGAAGTATCGTAGTGATCGGAGCCATAGGTATTGGTATCTGGGCTGCCATTGCATTGAGTGGTTTTGTGACAGGCTTTATGGTAAGCTATACGGAGAATGCTATCACGAGTCATATTTCTCACCTGCAAATTCATAATCCTGACTTTATAGAGGAGGAAAATGTTCGGATGTATCTAAAAAATGTAGATGCACTGGCCAATGCCATGAATGAACAGGAAGATATTAAAGCTTTTTCTTTAAGGTCGGTTGCCAATGGAATGCTTTCTTCTCCAAGAGGGGCGAGGGGGATAAAGATTAAAGGAATAAACTCCGAAAATGAAAAAGAACTGACCGCTCTTCATGAAAAGATCGTGGAAGGGGAGTACTTCTCAGGGGAACGTTCTAATGAAATTTTGATTAGCCAAAGGATAGCCGAAAAGCTTAAGGTAAGCGTTCGAAAAAAAGTTGTCCTGACTTTTCAGGATCTGGATCGGGAAATAACGGCAGGAGCATTTCGTATTGTGGGTTTGTACGATACCGGTAATAATCCTTTTGATGATATGCATGTCTTCGTGCTGCGCCAGGATCTGAATAAATTATTAGTCCCGACCACTAAGCAAGATAGTATAGCAAAAGAAATAAAGGTTACAAAAGAATCTCTAGCACACGAAATGGCGATTTTAGTCCATAATCAGGAAGAAGTGGATAGCGTAAAGCACAAACTCCTGGCGGGCAGCTCTGGCAATGTAGTGCGGACCTACCGCGAGATCTCCCCTGATCTGGAGTTGTATGAATCACAAATGAAGAATATATCTACTATTTACCTGGTGATTATAATGCTCGCCTTAGTCTTCGGCATTATTAATACCATGCTTATGGCGGTGCTGGAGCGCATTCGTGAAATCGGAATGCTGATGGCTATTGGGATGAATAAAATTCGCTTGTTTTTAATGATCATGGTAGAAACCATTCTTTTAAGCTTTGTGGCCGCACCTGTCGGGATCCTTTTAGGATATTTAACTATCAGTTATCTAGGATATTATGGCATTGATCTGTCTGCTTTTTCGGAAAGTTTACAAAATTACGGAATGTCCGACGTGATTTATTTTTCTGTCGATCCGAGTATTTATCAAAGGGTCCCAATCGCGATTAGTATTACAGCAATATTGGCTTCTTTATACCCCGCATTTAAGGCTATCAGCCTTAAACCGGTAGAAGCAATTAGAAAAATTTAAGTATTGAAACATGAGTCATCCCGAATTTTCGGGATGACTCATGTTTATCTCCTAAAAAAAATGAAGATGTACGTCATACAAACTTTTAATGTAAAGAAGGTTTATAATCCAGACACTATACCGGTGTATGCGCTGAACGGAGTAGATTTGAATATAGAAGAAGGAGAATTCACCGCTATTGTTGGCCCTTCGGGCTCTGGTAAGACGACTTTACTCAATATGATTGGAGGATTGGATCAGCCTTCAAATGCTAAAGGGGCAAAAAATGGTGATGATCGGGACGGTAAGGTAATTGTAGATGGAGTAGATATTTCGAACCTCTCTGAAAATAAACTCATTGATTTCCGTAAGGAGCATATAGGCTTTGTCTTCCAGGCTTATAACTTGATCCCTGTCCTTACTGCAAAGGAAAATGTGGAGTTTGTAATGTTGCTTCAAGGGCGTTCGAAACAAGAAAGGGAATCCCGCACGATGGAGCTGCTGAGTGCGGTTGGTTTGGAAGATAAGGTGAACAATCGTCCGGCTCAATTATCGGGTGGGCAGCAACAGAGGGTAGCTGTAGCAAGGGCTTTAGCCCCTAAACCTCGCTTTATACTGGCCGATGAACCTACCGCTAACCTGGATTCTGTTTCAACTACCAATTTGCTGGATATCATGGCTCGTTTAAATCAGGAAGAAAATATCACTTTCATCTTTTCTACCCATGATCAACGCGTGATCGATAGAGCCCGTAGGGTAGTTACCTTGGTTGACGGGAAAATCGCTTCCGATGAAAAAAGGTAGTTGCCGGCAAAAAGGTATTTTATTAGAGAGATGCCTTTTTTTGAAATTTTTTAAAGAAAGCATTCTAAAAAAGGCATCCCTCCAAGCAATGCTTTTCTGCCAATTAATCCTTTTTTTATTCTTTTCTACTTATTTGTCTGCTCAGGAAGATAAACAACCGATCATTGCCGTCAATGGCTATGTGAAAAACCTTCAGGGGCTTATTTTTACAAAATTACCTGGTGCTGAATCGGACTTAGTGCTGGATAATTTGCTTCATCATCGTTTAAATAGTAAGCTCTTTATTTCTTCCAAATTATTGCTCAAAGTAGATTTTCGCAACCGGATTTTTTACGGCGACGGGGTGCGGTCTACTCCGGATTTTGATCGTTTGATTGATGATGTAAATAATGATTATGCTGATCTGTCGACCGTTTGGCTCCGACATGATGCCATGGTAGGACACAGTATGATTGATCGATTATATCTTGAGTATACCTCGTGGGAATGGGAGCTTCGCCTTGGTCGGCAGCGTATTAACTGGGGGATAAGCACTGTTTGGAATCCAAACGATATTTTCAATGCTTTTTCTTTTACAGATTTTGATTATGAGGAACGTCCGGGAAGTGATGCTTTGCGTATAAAAAGGTATTTAGGGTTTATATCGAGTGTTGAAATAGCCGTGAAGGCTTTTGATACCTGGGATGAAGCGGTTATGGCCTTTTTATACCGATTTAATAAATGGAGTTATGATGTGCAGGTACTCGGGGGGTATGCCCAGGAGGATTTTGTATTGGGGCTTGGCTGGGCTGGCAACTTGGGGAATGCGGGCTTGAAAGGAGAGAGTAGTTGGTTTTCTCCGGTGAATGGTGAAGGAGATAATAGTTTTGCAGCTACTGTAGGGATAGATTATACGTTTAAAAATGGAATTTATATACAATGGGGATATTTATTCAATAGCAATGGCAGCCGGGATCGGACAGTTACCCAGCTTTTTGATTTCGACCTTTCGGCAAAGAATTTATACCCCTATGAAAGTGCCGTTTTTCTTCAGCTTTCCAATTCTTTAAATCCTTTATTAACGGGCGGCTTAGCCGTCATTTATAGCCCTGTAAAGGTGCATGCACTTTTTATCAATCCAACGATGAGTTATTCCATTTCCCAAAATTGGGATCTGGATTTTGTCGGTCAGGTAGTGTTTGATCGGGAACCTCCCTACAGGAGTAGAATACAAGCCTTCTTTTTAAGAGTTAAATGTAGTTATTAAAATATAACGTTCTTTGACAAATCGTGTGGAACTTCAAAATGATAAGCCTTGAATGCCCTTTGGGCTGAAAGGCTTATCATTTTGAAGTTCCATTTTCCACAATTTCTGTCAAAGAACTAAATATAAAATGGCAGGAGCAGCCTTGGCTGCTCCTGCCATTTTATATTTTAATAACTACATTTAACTCTGGATAATAATCAGCTGCTGACTAATTGTTTTATCACCAACCACACACTGAATAAAATAAACCCCAGCGCTCAAATCCCCGACATTCAATCTGGAAGTGCCTTTTTGCCAGAAACCATATTCTTTCACTAACTGGCCGGAAGCCGTAGTAATCACTAACTGGTCCGCATTATCTGCAAGGGTAAGCATAATATGATCACCGGCAGGATTAGGGTGAAATGAAAGATCATTGTATTGTTGGGGATCATTTGGGTTTTCAGGGTTCCACCGATCTTCTGCCTCACACATTTCCCGGGTGTAGCGGTTGATGAGTTTTACCATCAAATCATTTAAAAACTCCACTTCAAAATCTTCCGCAGTTACTTCGATGTGAGGATTGCCGATTCCGCTGTCATCCGTAAGAAAAACATAAGTGCCGCCTGTGGCTATCGCAAAAGATTTCATAAGGTATTCGGTTTCTTTCTCGATACCACTACCGGCAATAGGAATAATTTTTATCCCTTTGGCGGCTGCTTTGGCTACGGAATTCTGAATGGATTGAATCGTCTGGGGAGTAAAGTGAGGAGGTGCATCTAATACCAAAAACAGAATACGTGCTCTTGCTGATGAACGCCAAGGCTGGTTGACAGCTTCCGCTAGCGCTTCTGCGACCGCTTCAGGGTAATCTCCCCCACCACCAGCATGTTGCTTTTTGATAAAGGACTCAATAGAAGCAATGTTTTTTGTCAGTTGGCGTGCTTTTGTGAGGTAAGCATCCGTATGATCCCGATAAAAATGTGCGCCAAGTTGAATGTCTAAGGCATTGTTCTCCTCTTGAACGCGCTGAATAACATTGCGAACCTCTGCTTTTAAATACGCCAGCTCGTCGGCCATAGAGCCGGTAGCGTCAACGACAAAAGCAATATCCAAAGCATTGGAAGGCTGACAAATAGCCGGGAATAACAAATGATTAATTCCTTCATTTGATTTTTGGAGAAACTTCAGGCGTTTCGTTTCATTATTGTATGTAGCCAGAATTTCCAGCTTTTGATCTTTTTCTGTGAAAATGTTAGCCCACAATTCAGCTTTCCCTTCGTAATCGGTACGTGCACGCCAAAGGGTATCTCCTTTTTTATTCATTAAATAAACCGGACAATCAACGACAGGCTGGTAGTCAGAGTTGGTTATGCGAAGGGTATAGCGATCATTTAGGTTAATGGCCCAACGGTTCTCTATGCGTATTTTTTCCGGGTTTTTTTCGGCATCCTGCCAAAAGTCCCAATTTTTTAATCCATCCCATTCGCCGGCAGTGAGCTGACCCGCTTCCGGATCACTATCTTCTTCATACTCTTCAATGGTTTCATGGGCTTCTATATCTATTTCGAGCGCGTCTTCAATAAGAATCTCGCCTCTCATGAAACGTTCTTCCGGAGATTCTTTGTAGTAATCCACTTTTTCAGACGGTTCTGTAGCAGAGGTGCCGGCAGCGGTACTGGGGGCGTTTAAGTCTTCCGAAGGCAGTGTCCCAAGTACTCGAATGCCGTCGAGGTAGAAATTTGTAGCATCCAATCTTGATCCTCTAACTGTGATATCGCTACCCTCGTCGGAGGAAGATAATCCTGCTGTAGTTGCAACCAATGCATTAATGTTTCTCGTAGGCAAATCTCGAATTTCTTTGGAGGAAATGGTTTTGGAGCTTGATGAGGTTAGAGGAGCAGCTTTTTTCTTGCTTCGTTTTGCCGAAGTTTTTTTCTTTGATTTAACTAGTACTTCACATCCAGAAATACCTTCTGCCACATCTAATGAAAAATTTACTAAAGTCGTTTCCCCTTCAGAAATTATTACCTTTTCCTCGAAACCATCCTCAAAACCAACGTAAGTGCACTTTACATCGTATTGTCCCGCAGGAAGTTCCAGGCGATAGGATCCTGAAACATCTGTATTAGTGCCGGTAATCGTAACACCATTTCTGGAAATTACAATATTCGCAAAAAGCAATTTTTCTCCTGTTGATTTGCTTTCAACGGAGCCTTCAAGCATACCAACCGAAGTCGTAGTATTGTCAGGCATTTGAAACCACAATCCGATAGAGAATAAGGAAAAAACAAATAAAGTTAGGGTCGTTTTCATAAAGCAAAAATTTAAGTGATAACTACTGCTAAGATGCGAGCCATTTATTTTTTGGTGTTTTAAAGAGGAAGTTTTTGGTTTAATGTTCGTTCCTTTTCTTATGGATATAAATAGGTACAAACTTTGAGATGAGCTCGCAGCCAATGCGGTTCTTTATGATTAAATTAATGCACGAAGCTATTGTCAGAATGAAAAAAAACGTGGTCAATCTCGCTTAATCCTAATCAATCCTGGTTAATCTTGGTCATTTTTAGCTAACTTTGCCAACCTTTTCCTAAAAAATGAACACTTATTACACTAGATATGGAATCAAAAAGAATTAAAACGGCATTAGTGTCGGTCTATTCCAAGGAAGGATTGGAGCCGATTGTAAGGAAATTGCAGGAACTGGGGGTGGATATATTATCTACGGGAGGGACCCAGGCATTTATTGAAAAATTAGGTGTTCCCGTAAAATCAGTAGAAGCACTTACAGGATATCCGTCTATTTTGGATGGCCGGGTAAAAACCCTTCATCCCAAAGTGTTCGGAGGTATTCTGGCAAGAAGGGAAGAGGGGCACTTGGGCCAATTGCAAGAATATGATATACCTGAAATCGATTTGGTAATTGTTGACTTATATCCATTTGAAGAAACAGTTGCTCAGACTTCAGAGGAAAGTAAAATTATCGAAAAAATTGATATTGGAGGCATCTCTTTAATTCGGGCAGCTGCTAAAAACTACAAGGATGTAGTAGTGGTCGCTTCCAAAAAGGCTTATGCTGATTTACTTTCTCTTTTAGAAACGAAAAGTGGCTCAACAGATTTGGACGAAAGAAAGGCTTTTGCTCAAGCTGCTTTTGGCGTTTCAGCGCATTATGATTCTGCTATTTTTGAATATTTCAGCGGTGATCATGGATTTGGTTTACATCTTTCGGACAGTCAGGTGCTGCGGTATGGAGAAAATCCACATCAAAAAGGCGTTTTTTATGGGGATTGGACGGCCCTTTTTGATAAACTCGGTGGTAAAGAGCTTTCTTACAATAATTTGGTCGATGTGGATGCTGCTATGCAATTAATGGCAGAGTTTAAAAATGACCGGCCAACCTTTGCAGTTTTAAAACACACTAATCCGTGTGGAGTCGCTACCAGAGACAGTGTTCCGGAAGCCTGGAAAGCTGCTTTGGCCGGAGATCCAATATCAGCCTTCGGAGGAATACTCATTACCAATTCAATGGTTGATCTCCAAACAGCTCAGGCTATTGATGAAATTTTTTATGAAGTTTTAGCTGCTAAAGATTTTTCAGAGGATGCTTTGGCGTTTCTCAGTAAAAAGAAGAAAAGAATTTTACTTAAGGTGAAGGACTTCTCAGTTGAAGCGAAAACCTTCAAAAGATTACTCAATGGAGTGATTGAGCAAGATGTAGATTATAAAACAGAAGGGGCCGGAGACCTGGAATCGGTTACAAATGAAAATCCAAGCCTGCAAGAAATTGAGAATTTGTTGTTTGCTAATAAATGTGTAAAGCATTTGAAATCCAATGCCATTGCTATTGTTAAGGATAACCAGCTCATTGGTATGGGCTGCGGTCAAACTTCCCGGGTGGATGCATTGAAACAGGCGGTTAGTAAAGCAAAAGCATTAGGATTTGAGTTAAATGGAGCCGTATTGGCTTCTGATGCTTTTTTCCCGTTTGCTGATTCTGTGGAGTTAGCCCATCAGGCTGGAATTTCGGCCATCATTCAACCGGGAGGCTCTATAAAAGATAAGGATAGTATTGATTATTGTAATCAACATGGCTTATCAATGGTGATGACGGGGAATCGCCATTTTAAGCATTAGTGAACCTAAATCGTCCTTTGACAAATTTGGAAGTTCAACACAATTTGTCAAAGAACTATCTAAACCACCTATTGGGGGCAGCTCCGAAGTAGAAAAAGCTATGAACCTGGTAATAGATGTTGGCAATACAAGAATAAAAACAGGCGTTTTTGAGGGTGATCAATTGAAAAATGTCACGCATTGGGAAGATTGGAATATAAATTCGTGGGAGAAATGGTTGGAAAAGTGGTCAATTGACAGGGCAATACTGAGTTCCGTAGCTAAAACAGATGTTGATTGGCTTCAGTTTTTCAGAGAAAAAAGAAGCATTATTGAATTGGATGCCCGGACGCAACTGCCTTTTAAAAACATTTATAAAACACCCGAAACATTAGGCCGCGACCGACTGGCAGCGGCAGCAGGGGCTATACAAAAATTTCCTGCTACCAGTTGCTTGATTATTGACGCAGGCACTTGTATTACGATGGATTTTTTGGATGAAGAAGGTGCTTTCCACGGAGGCAATATAAGCCCCGGGGTCGTTATGCGATTAAATGCGATGCATTATTATACGGCCAGACTGCCCAAAGTAGCGCCCGGAGAATTGGAAGGATTCCTGGGCGTTAGTACTGAAGATGCCCTGAGAAAAGGAGGGCAGCTGGGAGCGGTACTAGAAATAGAAGGGCTTGTTAGTCGGTTAAGATCTATTAACAAAGAATTTAATATCCTGTTAACGGGCGGAGATGCCGAATATTTGGCTGGATATTTGAAAACTAAGATATTTGTGGAACCCTATTTAGTTCTAATTGGGCTGAATAAAATATTAAACTATAATGGTTCAGATTTGGCGTAAGGTTTTATTGGGTACTGGCTGTTTTTTAGCAGTGATAGTTAACCTATTTGCTCAGCCTAAGAATAATTCCCCTTATACCCGTTTTGGTCTGGGGGATTTAATAGATCAGCATTTTGTAGCTCCTGCTAGTTTAGGGCGTATTGGAGCCACTTTTAACGATCCTTATCATGCGAATGTTGTCAATCCTGCTTCTTTAGGATATTTGAAATCAACAGCTCTGGAAGGAGGTGTTTTTGTAGAAGCTATAAACTTGAAGGACAATAATTCCGGTCAGCGGGTCAATTTGACGAACGGAAACTTATCGTATCTGTCCTTGAGTTTTCCGCTTTTTAGCCCCATAAACCAGGCAGTAGAGGAAAAAAATACACCTGTTACATGGGGGATGAATTTTTCTTTAATGCCTTTCACAACCGTTAACTACGATATTACATCTATAGAAGCAGGGAACCTGCCCGAAATCGACGCGATTGAATACGTTTATCAGGGAGAGGGAGGGACTTACAAAGTTAATTGGGGCAACGGAATAACCTATAAAAACTTTTCATTTGGAGCTAATTTACAATACTTCTTTGGGAAGATAAACAGATACCATGAAGAGCGTCTGCTTGATCTGGATGAGGAAGGAATGTTTTCTTTGATTGAAGCAGGGCAGCTAAATATAGATCCGAGTAAAGTCGATAATATAGAGGAAGATGGTTTAACTCAGTTAAGTTCTGACGAGCTTTCTCAACTGGATGAGGCAGGCTTATTTTCTCTTGATAATGCCTACCGGAATATTTTTGAAGATGATTTTAGCGTATCGGGGTTTCACTGGAGTGTCGGGGCAATGTATAAACTTTACCTTGAGAGGCAGGATGAATCGGAAAGCCGTATAAAACCCAGGAAAAGTTTAACTTTGGGCGTTTACGGAAATGGTCCGCTACCTTTTAGGACGAACACTAACCGGTTTGACCGGAAAGTAAATTTGGCTTATTCGGTGTTTAGCCTAGCTGTAGATACCCTTGCGTTTTCCGATGAGGTTAAAGGAGATGGTCAACTTCCTTCTGTACTTGGACTAGGGCTGTTGTATGATAACGGACGAACATTCAAGCTGGGCGGGAATGTTGAGCTCGGACAGTGGGGAGATAGCTATGAAAATGATGCAAAACCCGAAACCTTAAACAATACTATAGAGGTTGGTGTTGGTACAGAATGGACTCCGGATCCTTCTTCTTATAATAATTACCTGAAGCGCATGCGTTATAGATTAGCTGCTTTCTACGAAACGGATCCTCGCAGTTTGAATGGAGAGCAGTTAAGTGGCTTTGGAGGGAGTATCGGGGTAGGATTACCGATTATTTTGAAGCAGGACGTAGCTTTCATCGATTTCAAAGTAGATGTCGGCCAGTTCGGATTAGACAGTTCGCTTCAACAAAATTTTATTAGATTTTCACTTGGATTTACATTAAACGACAATTCCTGGTTTTACAAACGTAAATTTCGTTAATCATGGCAAATTACTTTCAACAATTAAGTATAATCTTAATCTTTGTGACAGCTTCTTTTGCTGCTAATCAAGCCACTGCTCAGTGCGAAACCTGGGTAGGCGCAGATCGCAGTACTGATGCTCAGGATCAGCACGTCCTCTATCGCGAAGCATTAAAGTTAGACGATTATGACAAGGCCTTTACTCATTGGCAACAAGCTTATGAACTGGCTCCTGCTGCAGATGGTAAGCGTGACTGGCATTATCTGGACGGAGTAGATATCTACCTCGAAAAAATTAAAAAAGAAACCGATGAAGCTAAAAAGAAAGAATACGCGGATATAATTCTTAAACTTTATCAAGAAGCTATTGCTTGTCATGAGCAAGGAGCGATTGATATTAAAGGTGTAACCTCAGAGGAGCGCATCGCCTACATCTATGGCCGTATGGGGTATAATATGTACTATTACCTCAGAACGGTTTATTCTAAAACCATGGAGACCATGGCTAAAGCTGTGGAATTGGGTGGTGATAATACTGAGTACATCGTGCTTCACCCTTACGCTTTAGTTACCGTGTACCAATACTCTAAGGACAAAGTCTCTGCTGAGCAAGCCAGAGAAGTTCACACCCTTATCAATAAAATAGGAGAGAAAAACGTTGCTGAAAATAAAGATTACGGGACTTATTACCGGCAAGCTCTTGATGCTGCAAATGCTGAGTTTGCGAAAATTGAGCACGAGATTTTTGACTGCAACTACTTCAAAGATAAATTTAAGCCTGAATTTGAAGCTGATCGTAAGAATGCTGATCTGGCAAAAACAATGTACGCTAAATTAGTACAGCAAGGTTGCCCTGAAGATGATCCCTTCGTAGAAAGACTGGGAGGTATCTGGAAAGTTTATGCCGATAGTGTAAATGCTGTGCGTCAGGCAGAGTTCGAAGCCAATAACCCTGGCTTTGTAGCCCGCAAACTTTTCGATGACGGGGATTATGCCGGTGCGATCGCTAAGTATGAAGAAGCTATCGAAAAAGAAACGGATGATTCGAAAAAAGCAGAATATTACTTTGGTATAGCATCTATCCGGTTCAGAAAGTTAAATCAATACAGCAGTGCTCGCGCAATGGCCTTGAAAGCGGCGTCGCTTAAAGATAATTGGGGCCGTCCTTACATGCTCATCGGCGATATGTATGTGAAATCTGCTGCCAGCTGCGGAAGTGATGGCTACAGTAGAGGATTGGCGATTATCGCAGCTGTTAATAAATATTCCTATGCTAAAAGCATCGATGCAGAGGTAGCTGACGAAGCAAATAGCCGTATTGGCCGTTATCGCTCTTCATTCCCTACCCAGGAAGATGTGTTTATGCGCGGTATGGATGGTAAAAAAGATAAAGTTCCTTGCTGGATCGGAGAAACAGTTACCGTACAGTATAACTAATCGAAATCGCGGAGAACGATTAACGGGGAACGGTTAACGAATTACCTATCGTTAATCGTTCTTCGCGTTTATATACTTTTTATTATGAAAAAGAATTTACTGCTTGTAGCCTTAGGGTTGTTCCTTTTCATCCAATTCGGATGCTCTCCTAAGTCTAGCCCTCCCGTTGAAGTAGCTCCACAGGAAGAAACCGCTAAAGAAGAACCGGCTGAAGAGGAGGATGATGGCCTTAGCCCTTGCAAAAAGTTTAGCGATTCTCCCAGAGAAAATTATCTGCTGGATCAATTTGTTTTATATAAAGATAAGATCAAGTTGAAGGATTTTGACGCTGCGCTTCCTATGTGGAAGGAGGTGCACGAACAGGCACCTGCTGCGGATGGGAAACGAACAACCGTATTTAGGGACGGGATCAAAATATATGAATATTTATTCAACCAAGAGACTGATACCGATAAACGTCGTTCCTACTACGAAATAGTAATGGGCCTTTATGATGAAATGGCAGAGTGCTATGGCGAGGCGGCCTACATATCGGGGCTGAAAGGTTTTGATTTGTATTATAAATACAACGAGTTTGCCAGTCCGGAAGAAAGCTACAACTTTTTTACCGCCTCTATTGATGAATTGGGCGAAGAAACCCCTGCCTTTGTTTTTAATCCATTTACTGCAGTGCTGATTCAGCGTTTTCTAAACGATGAAATAGAAATGGAAGAGGCTCAGAGGTATGCCGGAAAAGTTCTTGATCTGATCCAAAAAATAAAAACAAAGAAATCCTCTAAGGATTGGACCGGCGAGGGCTGGGATATTGTAGAAGGATATGCTCCTGTGCGCTTAGAAGAACTAGAAGGTGTTGAAAATTTTTATACCTGCGACTACTACAAGGGAAAATATTTCCTTCCCTACCAAGCTAGCCCAACTACCGATTGCGATACTTTGAAAACGATATATGGCCGCTTGCGCTGGGGAAAGTGCGATCCTGACGGGCCTGAATTGGTAATGCTTCGAGGAGCGCTGCAGGAAAACGATTGTATTGAAAAACGCACCACCGGGCCTTCCACGGCAAGAGAAGCCTATGATGCCTTGAGTGAAGGTCGTTACAAGGAAGCCGTTCAGAAATTTGAACAGGCTGCTGAAGAAACTGATGATGTAGAACGTAAGGCTAGCTATCTTTTTATAGTAGCAAAAATCTACTACGCACATCTTCGTAATTTCTCCAGGTCTCGTTCTTACGCTATTAAAGCAGCGGAGTTGAAATCTAATTGGGGAGAGCCTTATATCCTTATCGGTAAGTTATATGCCTCCAGTGGTCCGCTTTGCGGGCCAGGTCGAGGCTGGGACAGCCAGATTGTTACCTGGCCTGCTATCGATAAGTGGCAATATGCTCGTTCCATAGATTCGTCTGTAGCTTCTGAGGCTCAGAAATTAATCAATCGATACTCTAAATATATGCCTACAGGTGAGGATGTTTTTCAGCGTAACCTGAAGGTAGGTGATAAGTTTAGAGTAAATTGCTGGATACAAGAAACCACTACCATCCGGGTTTCGAAGAAGTTTTAGTGGCCTATATTTTTATTGGAAGAACCTTTATTTTGCTGATTCTTTCTTCGAAAGAATCAGCAAAATAATCATCCAAAGGGCAACGTACTACTCTTTGGACGGTTTTAGTTTCTTAATTTCTTTCTGTAAGGTAGAAATTTTCTGAACTCCTGCCGCGCGGAATTTCAACTCTCCATTTTGATAAATCATAGTTGTAGGAATACTACGGACATTGAGTTGTTGAGCTAGCAGCTTGTTTTTATCTACATCAATTTTTACGATCTTTATATTATCCCCTTCTTTCTTTTTCAATTCTTTTAATATCGGAGCGAATTGGTGACAAGGGCCACACCAATCGGCGTGAAAATCAATTAAGACAGGATGCTTGCTCTTAATTATTGATTTGAAATTTGATTTTGCCATATTATTTGTTTTGTCCTTTGACACAAATTGTGTGGAACTTCAAAATGATAACCCTTTCAGCCACAAGGGCATTCAAGGGTTATCATTTTGAAGTTCCACACAATTTGTCAAAGAAAGATTTGTTTTTTCATCATTTAAAACACCAATACATGTAGGATCGTTCATCAAATTATATAGCTATAGTCAAGATAGTTTTATCAATTGAAGTGGTTTAAAAAGTAGTTCGTAGTTCCTGATAGCACGTCTGCCGCCAAAAAAACACCACAATCAGGGGTAGTGAACTACTTTTTAGACCACTTCATTATTATATATAAATATTGTTATATAAATTTAGAGGACGAAATAAAATTAAATCAATATCCTTATGCAAACAAAAATATTTTCCAGTTTAGTGACTTTGGTCGCATTGTTTTTCTTTAGTTCATGTCAGCCTGGAAGCCATTTGGAAGGTTACCGGGTTAAAACGCCGCGTTTCAGGCCTGAAATTGAGCAGAATATCATCATTGATTATGCCGTTGAGAACCGCCTCAATATGGAAAAGACGGATTCAGGGATCTTCTATATGTTTAAGAAGAAGGGCGAAGGAACGACTAATCCGAGTGCGCGTTCAAGAGTAACGGTACTTTACACTGTAAAAGCTCTTGAATCGGGAGATATAATCGAGAAGGTAGATGAAGAGCCCGTCGAATTTGATATGAGCGAGGTAATAGAAGGATGGCGCGAAGCAATGACCTTAATGACAGAGGGGGCTAAAGCTGTTTTTATCATTCCTTCTCATTTGGCTTACGCTGATAACGGAAATGGAGAAATGGTAGATGCCGGGGAGATCCTTATGTTTGATATCGAATTGATTGATGTATTGGACGTGGTTCAGAATTAGGACTATCTCCTTAGAGTAAGAGCTATATGCTTACTTCTACATTTAATTGAAAACAGTTTTTGTGCGCAAATAATTCACCTTTGGTGATCTTATAGAGCATTGATTGTAGAATGGATTGATCTATGGGGCTGCCTTTAAGAATAAAGGTTTTCAGATCGACATGCATCGTCTTTTTCTGGAAGCTGATGCCTTCCGGTAATGCGCAGGGAAGGGCCACGCGTTCAATCCAGTTAATGCCTTTGACTACTTTAAGGTTAAGTACGGGATTGGGAAAGCCGAGATCTTCCGCCGGTTCAAAAATAATAATGCGGTTTTTGAAAGGTGTGAAAGAGGTTTGAATATTGATGTGTACCTGCCCGGCTTCGATGAAGAGTACTTCAACTTTATGAATATTTTCAATATCTGCTAAAGCATTTTCAATGAATTCATTTACAAGGTCTTTGGAAATATTTAATTGAGATTTAAGTTGAGAGCCCTTCAAGGCTTCAAAGTTATTGGTCGAAATAAGCTTGAGAAGCTGAGCTGAGTTCATTCATTTATAAGTTAGCTGTAAAGGGCTGGCCAAAAAGCAATTCTATTCGGAGGGAGGCCCTTTTGTAGCGGTTTTTAGAAAACAAATCGCTATGAAAGGGCCTCTCTTATATAAAAATGGTTCTGCCAGGAGTAAAGAGCAGGTTTTTAGACAAGCCTTCATCCCCTCTCTTGTAATTATGGTTCTTTGACATAAATTGTGATAAAATGGAGTTTAAAAAAGATAACCCCTTCAGCCACCAGGGCATTCAGGTTTTATCTTTTTTAAACTCCACACAATTTGTCAAAGAACGGTAATTATTTGTCATCTCCAAAGAAAGCAAGGATTTTATCCGCTAATTCTAAGCCGATATTTCTTTGAGCCTCGATGGTTGCTGCTCCTGTATGTGGAGTAATGGAGATATTTGGATGTTGAAGCAAATCTTCACGAGGATTCGGTTCGGTCTCAAAAACATCAATTCCTGCACCTGCTAATTTACCGCTATTGAGCGCTTCAAGAAGGGCGCCATCGTCTACGATACCTCCGCGAGCACAATTGATAAGGATGGAGCCATCCTTCATCTTGTTGAATTCTTCAGTAGAAATTAAATGTTTACCGGAGTAAGGCACGTGAAGCGTCAGGTAATCCGCTGCTTTTAGCGTTTCTTCAAAGCCATAGGTTGGCACTCTAACCGAGAGTTTTACGTCTTCGTTCAGGAATACATTGATACCAATATCCCTTTCGGCCACTTTTAAATCGACGGGCATCACGTTCATTCCAAGAGCGAGGCCAATTCGGGCTACTTCTTGACCGATGCGGCCGAAGCCAATGATGCCTAGTGTTCTATTGCGTAGGTTTACTCCCTTAGAGTATGCCTTTTTTAGCGCTTTAAACTCTGTATTTCCTTTGGAAGGCATTTCTCTATTCGACCAATGCAAAAAGCGAGAAAGCGTGAACATGTGAGCGAAGGCGAGTTCTGCTACAGATTGAGAGGATGCAGCAGGCGTGTTCATTACTTCAATATTATGGCTGCGCGCATATTCGACGTCGATATTATCTAGTCCTACACCTCCTCGTGCGATTATTTTTAGCTTTGGGCACTGATCAATTAACTCTTTACGTACTTTGGTAGCACTTCGAACAATAATAACATCGTAATCAGGCAGTACTTCAGGCAATTTGTCCTGCGGGATTTTTTCCGTATCTACCTGGTAGTTGGCCTCTTCCAGAAGCATCTTACCATCTGGGTGTATGCCGTCGTTAGCTAAAATTTTAATCATATTTTCAACTCCGTTTTATTGTTGAACTTTGTTAATTTAGTTACGATTTATTTTTTATGCAAAAATAGATCGTTTTTTAATGCGAAATCGAAGTGAGTTACTACAAATAACGCTCTAATTTAGTCATATGATCGTAAAATGCGTTAATTGTTAAAATTTCTCCGCAATGTAGTGTAAAATTTTATAGTATGGTAATTCCGTTGTTTTTTTTTACATTACGGTATAAACGGAGCCCTTATCTTCATTGTTTTCAAGCTTACGTTTAGTAATAGCCAAAAAATAAGTTTTTGAAGTTCTATTTTTTCACAAGGTTCTAGATGATTTCATTTGGTAAATATTTTAAGAACAAAAAAATGAGTCATCCCGGATTTTCAGGAACTTCATGTTGTCACTGCAATAAAAAAAGGTGCAATAATCAATATTTTAGGACCGGCCTTATTCAATTTAGCTTTTTGAAAGGCTGGCAGCCG
>CAZHZT010000116.1:0-1735 GCA_964537285.1 uncultured Saprospiraceae bacterium
CGGCTGCCAGCCTTTCAAAAAGCTAAATTGAATAAGGCCGGTCCTGAAATATTGACTTAAAGTGCCTACTTTTTACTATTGTGACGACTGAAGTTTCTTACAATTCGGGATGGCTCCTGCTCATTGGAAAATGTAAGGTTTAACTCCATTCTTTTTATAAATTTCTGAAATATATGATTATTTTTCAATGACAAAGGTCATTCTTTAGTTTTAGAATTATCACCATGTAAATTGTGAAAAATTAAAACTTTTAGCATATTTTTGTTTAAAAGAATATCATAAATTTTAAAAATAAAACTATGGACCTCGAGTTAAAAGAAAAATCGATCACTATCGAAGGCTTCATGAATGATCTTCGAGAAAAAAATCCGGGTGAAAAAGAATTTCATCAGGCCGTACAAGAATTTGCGGAAGTAGTCATTCCTTTTATTCAGGAAAATCCAAAATATCAGGGGTATAACTTAATGCAAAGAATGACGGAACCTGAACGCATCGTTTCTTTTCGCGTTTGTTGGACGGATGATAAGGGAGAAGTTCAGGTGAATAAAGGTTACAGAATAGAATTTAATAGTGCTATAGGCCCTTATAAAGGAGGCCTGCGTTTCCATCCGAGTGTAAATCAGAGTATTCTTAAGTTTTTAGGTTTTGAGCAAATATATAAAAACAGCCTTACTACGCTTCCTATGGGTGGTGGTAAAGGGGGCTCTAACTTTAATCCCAAAGGAAAGTCAGATGGCGAAATCATGCGCTTCTGCCAGGCGTTTATGCAAGAACTTTGGCGCCATATAGGGCACAATACAGATGTCCCTGCCGGTGATATTGGTGTGGGCGCCCGGGAAGTAGGCTACATGTTCGGCATGTACAAGAAATTGAAAAATGAGTTTACAGGGGTATTCACAGGCAAAGGGCTTAGCTTTGGCGGTAGTCTGATCAGACCCGAAGCCACGGGTTATGGATGTGTTTACTTCGTTAACGAAATGTTGAAGAGAAAGAATGATTCGATCAAAGATAAAGTATGTCTGGTGTCCGGTTCAGGTAATGTTGCCCAGTACACTGCTGAAAAGGTGATTGAATTAGGTGGAAAAGTGGTGACTATGTCCGATTCTTCCGGCTGTATCTACGATAAGGATGGAATTGATGCTGAAAAGCTTGCCTGGATTATGGATCTCAAAAATAATCGAAGAGGCAGAATCAAAGAATATGCTGATCATTTCGGCGTACTCTACCTGGAGAAAGGAAGGCCTTGGTCTATCCAAGGTGATATTGCTTTCCCATCTGCTACTCAGAATGAATTAAATAAAGAAGACGCGGAGGCTCTGGTCAAAAATGGCTGCATCGCAGTAGGGGAAGGAGCGAATATGCCAACTACTCCCGAAGGTATTCAAGTTTTCCAGGAAGCTAAGATCCTCTACGCTCTTGGTAAGGCTTCCAACGCGGGTGGTGTGGCGACTTCCGGCCTTGAAATGTCTCAGAACAGCTTACGTATGTCCTGGACGCGCAAAGAAGTCGATGAAAAGCTAAAGGCTATTATGAAAGATATTCACGAGCAATGCGTCAAATATGGCGAATTAGAAGATGGAAGCATTGACTACGTTAAAGGGGCTAATATTGCGGGCTTTGTTAAAGTTGCCGATGCCATGATCGCTCAAGGGGTTATTTGAATTACGGTTAACGGCTAACGGTCAACGGGAAACGGTTAACGAAATTAACGGGAATTGGATCTTCAGTCCAATTC
>CAZHZT010000116.1:1835-18702 GCA_964537285.1 uncultured Saprospiraceae bacterium
CCGTTGCCCGTTGCCCGTTGCCCGTTGCCCGTTGCCCGTTGCCCGTTGCCCGTTGCCCGTTGTTATTATAACTCAAAATCAAATCCTCTCTTTAAAATACTGTCTTGATTTTCCTGCATTAGAAGGCGGTATTTTTCTTCATTAAAGCTATAAAGTGTAGCGGGGCGATGAGCGACTCCTTCTTGTCGGCCTGCTTCTAAAAGGATTCCTGTTTTAAGAATGCGGGTCCTGAAGTTTCGTTTATTTAAGCTCGGGACTCCGGAAATGGATTCATAGAGTTTTTGTAATTGTGAAAGCGTGAACTTTCCCGGGAGGAGTTCAAAACCTATCGGTTGGTACCTGATCTTATTTCGCAAACGAGTAAGGGCGGTTTCAAAAATTTTTTGATGATCGAAAGCTAAAGAAGGTAATTCATTTACCGGGTGCCATTGAACATTTGATGCGTCACTGTCTGCTACAGGAGTAGGATATTGTTCAGGGTTGATCAAGGCAAAATAAGCCACACTGATAACACGCCCTCTCGGATCCCTGTCAGGTTTTCCAAAAGTATAAAGTTGTTCCAGGAAGATATTGGTCAATCCTGTTTCTTCCTGTAGTTCTCTCCGGGCAGCTTCTTCCAAAGATTCATCCATTTCTACAAAACCTCCCGGTAGTGCCCAAAATGCTTTGAAAGGATCTTTTGCTCGCTCAATAAGCAGCACTGTCAGCTTGTATTGTGGGTCAAGCCCAAAAATGACACAGTCAACAGTTAATGCGGGCCTTGGATATTCGTATGTATAGGGCATATTATATGTTTGGTTGGCTTAAATTTTATAGATTTACCCTCAAAATTTAAATATAATGAAAATAGCTGTCTTCCCGGGATCTTTTGATCCAATAACGATAGGACATGTGGATTTAGTAAACCGTGCCCTACCACTTTTCGATAAAATCATCATTGCTGTCGGAGAAAATTCTCAAAAAAGCTACTTGTTCCCTCTGGAGCAGCGCCTGAAATGGTTAAATGATGTTTTTTCTACTATCCCTAAAGTAGATGTAGATCATTTTGAAAAACTTACAGCCCATTACTGTAAAAAAGTGGGAGCAGACTTTTTGCTCCGTGGCCTCAGAAATGCTTCTGATTTTGATTATGAAAAAACGATTTCTCAACTTAATAATATTGTCGGAGAAGGCCTCGAAACTATTTTTCTTATAGCCCAACCGGGTTATTCCCATATCAGTTCTACTATTGTACGAGAGATTATTAAAGGAGGTGGTGATGCCGGGCCTTTTTTACCAAAACAGGTCCGCATAGAAGAGGCACTTCCTTTTTAGAGGGGATTCCAGGTGCGCAGTGTGAGGCCAATTCATTTTGTCCCTAACCTTGAAAGGGGAGGATATTTTTGGATAGAGATATACTACCGTGTATCTCTATCCAAACAAAATTTTATTTCCAGCTGGAACGCATTACTTTTTTAATCCTCTCTCTTTTAATATAGTCGCGTATCTTTTTTACTTTTGTGATGCAACGTAGAACGATATTCAATGAATTGTATAAAAAAACTATAATTATGGCTAACGCATATTTTAATCCTCCCAAAGCAGTAAATGAAAAGGTACTATCTTATGCACCGGGTAGTCCTGAACGCGAAGAATTGAAAAAAGCTCTGGCGGAAGCAAATGCTACCGAAAAAGATCTACAAATGGTTATCGATGGTAAAAAAATTGATACTAAACACCGTATTGCCATCTACCCACCTCATAATCTCAATAAAACGCTGGGATATCTTCATAAGGGCGACGGGCAGCACGTTCACATGGCTATAGAGGCTGCCTTGAAAGCAAAGCCATCATGGGAAAGCATGCCATGGCAAGACCGGGCGGCTATCTTTTTAAAAGCTGCTGACTTGCTGGCCGGGCCTTATCGTCAAAAGATGAATGCTGCAACAATGTTGTGTCAGTCCAAAAATGTATTCCAATCAGAAATTGATGCAGTAGCGGAGCTATGTGATTTTTTCCGCTTTAATGTGGAATATATGAAGGAGATTTACCAGCAACAGCCTATCAGTTCTCCGGGTATATGGAATCGGATGGAGTATCGTGCACTGGAGGGGTTTGTTTTTGCAATTACACCATTCAACTTTACTTCAATAGCAGGTAACCTCCCTAGCAGCGCTGCCTTAATGGGTAATACTGTTTTGTGGAAGTGTGCTGAAACTCAAAGCTATTCAGCTGCCGTGATCATGGAAGTTTTGGAAGAAGCTGGCCTTCCTCCAGGGGTGATCAATCTTCTTTTTGTGAGTGGCCCAACTGCCGGGGATATCATCTTTGATCATCCTGATTTTGCCGGCTTGCACTTTACAGGAAGTACAGGTGTTTTCCAGCATCTTTGGCGTACAATAGGGGGGAATATTTCCAAATATAGGAGTTACCCAAGAATTGTTGGAGAAACTGGGGGTAAAGATTTCGTAATCGCTCATCCAAGTGCCAACCCTAAAGAGGTTTCTACTGCACTTTCCAGAGGTGCTTTCGAATATCAGGGCCAAAAGTGCTCTGCTGCCTCAAGAGCTTATATTCCAAATAGCTTATGGGAAGAAGTGAAAAGTGGTCTTTTAGAAGATTTGGCTTCTTTCAAAATGGGTTCTCCGGAAGATTTTGGTAATTTTATCAATGCTGTCATTGATGAAAAGGCTTTTGATAAAATTTCCAGCTATATCGCTAATGCTAAGAATTCTCCGGATGTAGAAATCATTGCCGGTGGAAATTTTGATAAATCTGATGGGTATTTTATTGATCCAACCGTTATCCTTGCGAGTAAGCCAGATTACATCACTATGTGTGAAGAAATCTTTGGTCCGGTATTGACAATTTACGTCTACAATGATAATGAATATGAACAAACACTGGAACTGCTTGATTCTACGTCTCCTTATGCGCTTACCGGGGCAGTTTTCGCAAAAGATCGTTCCGCCATTAATTTCACGATGGAGAAATTGCGCCATTCTGCGGGTAATTTTTATATCAATGATAAACCAACTGGTGCCGTAGTAGGGCAGCAACCTTTTGGAGGGGCAAGGGGCTCCGGAACAAACGATAAAGCGGGTTCTGTACTTAATCTTTACCGCTGGGTTTCAGCCAGAGCCATTAAAGAGAACTTTGTTCCTCCTACGGATTACCGCTATCCGTTTTTAGGTGAGGAGTAAGTCTCTATATTGATATCATAACAAACATAAGCCATCCCGAATTTTCGGGATGGCTTATGTATATTATAGTATCGGTGGTTTTTCCTCAAATGTAAAGCCATTTAAAAAATCCTTTGTACTTAAGCGCTTTTTTCCTTGTAGTTGAAGTTCCAGGACTTCAAGGAATCCATCTTTCACAGCGATTTCGATTTTCCCTTTGGACGGAAGCAGGACTTGCCCGGGCGTCAGGGAGTGGGCTTCAATTCTTGCTCTGGTTTTTAGAATCTTTAATTCTTTTTCATCCAGGGTAGTCCAGGCAGCAGGGTAGGGGCTTAGCCCCCTGATAAAATCATGGACGGTTTGGACGGTTTGATCAAAGTTAATTTGACAGGTTTCATGGAAAATTTTTGGTGCTTTGGTGACCTCTTCTTCAGGTTGAGGTTTAAGGATATAGTCGCCTCTTTCAATGGCTTGTACGGAGCGAAGTACTAATTGAGCTCCAAGGTTCATCATACGGTCGTGAACATCTCCTGCAGTTTCATTTTCTTTGATATCCATTTTCTCCTGAAAGAGAATATCTCCCGTATCAATTTCGTGTTTCAGGAAAAAAGTAGTTACGCCGGTTTCTTTTTCGCCGTTAATGACTGCCCAGTTGATGGGAGCTGCTCCGCGGTATTTAGGTAACAGAGATCCGTGAAGGTTGATGGTGCCAATGGGAGGCATATCCCAAACTGCAACGGGCAGCATTCTAAAGGCAACAACAACTTGTAGGTCCGCTTTTAAAGAACGGAGTTCTTCCTGGAAAGCAGGCGATTTCAAATTCTTAGGCTGAAGAACTTTTAAATTGTGCTTCAATGCAAACTTTTTGACAGGAGATTCTAAAAGCTTTTTTTTGCCTCTTCCACCTAGTTTATCTGTAGCGGTGATGACTCCAACAATGTCATAGCCGTTTTCTACTAAAATCTTCAGGGAGGGTACTGCAAAGTCAGGGGTACCCATATAAACTATTTTTAAGCTCATCTAATTGTTTTTTTATGTCCCGTATTATAAGTTATAGATTTGTTTTAGACGACTCAGTCAATGGTTCTATTGCTTCAGGAACTAAATCCTTGATAGCTTTAGAGGCGATTTTTTTGGTGGCAAACGAGGCGCGAAGAGGGAGCATAGCCCAAAGCTACGTGACCGATGAGCAACGAAGTAGGCCGCCAAAAGAAGCCGTCAAAAGTGTCAAGGATTTAGTTCCTGAAGCAATAGATGATTTCATTTGGTAATTGTTTTAAGAACAAAAAGCAGGCCGTTAGGCCTGGCTGATCGTAGCCCCAGGTTTTCCTGGGGAAAGGATTTATACCTTATTTCTTCTGCTACGCGGAAGCACAGAACAAAAGAGCCATGGCCTATGATGTGCTTCCGCTACGCGGAAGTTGGTCTCTATATCTTATCCCCCTGGGAGAACCCAGGGCTACGCGATCTGGCAGGCCTAACGGCCTGCTTTAAGGATTCCCCAAATTAATTTCGACCAAATGAAATTATCTAGTGCCCAGACAATTCTAAAGCACAACTTTACAATGTTTAACCTAAATACCTAATAATTTGTCTAAAAAAAAATTATTTTTACTTGATAAAAAGTAAATTTGATAACAACCTTTGGTTTGTGAACCGAAAGTCGAACGTACACTGCAATATTTTCTTTTGAGGCATCCCGGAAGGATAACTTGGCTTTACAGATTTACCCTTCCGGGATGCCTCAAAAAAAAAAAGAAATTTCTCTACTCACTTTTACGGAACGATAAAATTATAATAAATGATTAATGCAATAATTGTTGATGATGAGCCTCTGGCGTTAGATGTTTTAGAAACTTTCATTGAAAATATTTCTGAAATCAATCTTTTAGCTCGTTGTTCAAATGCTATCGAAGCGAATGAAGTACTGAAAAAACACGAGGTTGATCTGATGTTTCTGGATATTCAAATGCCCCAACTCACCGGAATCGATTTTATAAAAACATTGGCAAATCCTCCTATGGTGATTTTCACCACAGCTTATGCCAATTATGCTTTGGAAGGTTTTGAGTTGAACGCTATTGACTATCTCGTAAAACCTATATCTCTTGAGCGCTTTATGAAAGCAACGAATAAAGCCATCGATCAATACAATCTTCATCACAAAAACCAAGCATATACGGGCACTCCAGCCGAAAGACCTACAGATAAAGAAGATTTTATTTTCGTAAAAGCGGATAAGAAACTGATTAAAGTTAAGTATGATGAGATTCTTTATATCGAAGGCCTGAAGGATTATGTAATCATCCGGATGGATAATCAACGCGTCATTACGCTTCAGACGATGAAAAGCCTTGAAGATAAGCTGCCTTCCGATCTCTTTAAGCGTATCCATCGCTCTTATATTGTGGCAATTGACAAAATCAATGCTATTGTAGGAAATATGGTGGAAATAATTGAAAAAGGACAAGCAAAGCACCTGCCTATCGGAAAAAATTACCGTGAAGATTTGTTGGAAATTGTAAATAAGAACAGATTGTAAGATTGTAATCGAAAGACTTATTCTGTAAATGCTTCACCAGCATCTACAGAATAAGTCTTTTGATTTTAGTTCTTTGACATAAATTGTCAAAGAACTAAACATTAAAGGCTATTTCAAAAGTGTTCATCACGCCTGGTAGGAAATTTTCTTTAAGACATCCTTTATTAAAAGAATAAACCTACCGAAGCTACAAAACGACCAGGGTTTTCATCAAACTGGTAATCCTCTCCATTGAAAACGAGGTGATCTCCAAACTTTTGGAAGCTTCCTTCATATTTGAAATCCAGGATGATTTTCCAGATATCCAAACCAAGGCCTGCTTGCCATCCCATAGTGAACTTGCTGAATTCCGGATCATAGTCTTCCAGGTCGCTGAAATCAGCCTCACTGTCGAGAAAAACATGGCCGACCGGGCCTGCCTGAAACCTTAAAGGCCCTAGTTTCCATCCCATCATAAAGGGAATATCCAGATAATTGTATGTCTCCTCTCTCAACCCGTCATAAGTACTGATGTTGCCAAAATCTTCCAGGCGGAAGGTTACTTTGCTCGTGTTAAACAGGACTTCTGGTTGAACAAAGAACTTATTTCCTATCCGGAAAAAAATACCTCCGTGAAAGCTGTAGTTAGCTTCTTCTACTGCTAATCCGAATGCTTCTGCGTCATCTTTACTGCCGATAACAATTTGATCCGGTTCAATTTCTGTGGTGCTTATTCCACCCCTCACACCAAATTTAAACTGCGCATGAACGATTGTGGTTTGCAATGCCATAAATGCTAATAATACCAACAGTTGTTTTTTCATGATTAGATAGTTTTGGTTAAAATTTTTTTCTTCTTTTTTGACTGTTCCTTAGCTTGTTTCTTTATCCTTTTTACTATAAGACGTTCTTTCCAGCTTATCCCCCTATGCATTAAGAAAACTTTATGATTTTGAGGCCCAAATGATAAAGCGTACCTTTGTACTTAATATTATTCAGGTGCTTACAACGCGAAAATTGCTGGTGCTCGAAGCAGTCTATTGGAATAATTATAATTATATGGATGTACAACACGCAGATTATGTGGGCAGTTATCCTGCTGTAAATAAATGCCCAAAGGATAGTAAACCAGAATATGCATTTATTGGCCGATCAAATGTGGGGAAGTCTTCTTTGATAAATATGCTATGTGGGCGAAAGAACATGGCGCGGGTTTCTAAAAGTCCGGGAAAAACACAGAGCCTGAATTATTATATTATTAATAAGACATGGTATCTTGTGGACTTACCGGGCTACGGGTACGCTAAAGTTTCTAAATCAATGCGCCATAAATGGGAGAAAATGATTGAAGGCTTTTTGTTGATGCGCCCTCAACTTCAATGCGCATTTCAACTGATCGATATCAATATTCCCCCACAAAAGATTGATTTGGATTTCATAAACTGGATGGGGAAAATGCAGGTGCCTTTTGTTATTATCTATACAAAAACGGATCGGCTGAAACCGGAGGAATTAGAAGCAAACCTGGAGCGCTTCAGAGGAGCAATGTTAGAATCCTGGAATGCGCTTCCTCAACAATTCATCACCTCCTCTAATGAAAGGAGTGGAAGACAAGAAATTCTTCAATTTATTGAAGACGTCAATAAAGAATTTTATTCTACTTATGAAACAACTTAAACCTTCACCAACTTATCCGCTGCTAATCCCTGAAATCGAGGAATGGCCAATATTTAAACTGCATGAGCAAAGAGCAGAATTTATTGAGGAGTTGGTAACTTTTACGCTCAATCGGTTTGTTTCCAAAAATGATGAAAAAGAACTGCGCCGAATCATTGAACGCTCTGCTTACCTGGAAAAAATTCGCATTAAGGAAGATCCATGGAAAGTAGATCCACCGGATGAAAAAACATTCTGGAAAAAAATTAGCGCCGATGTGGTGAAGGCGGAACAAAAAGGGGATTTGGAGGAGCTGCTAAAGAAGATAATCAGACGTTACAGTGAAGAAATTGTCGGTACTTTTAAAAAGAAGACTTTCCTTTTTGCCAGAAAATTCTTGACTACCTTCTTTAAGCAATTACTTAATACCGCTTCAGGGGGTGGTTTTTTCAGGTTTTGGGGAACCAAACATGAATTATACGAACGATTGAAAGTATATGGCCCTTTGGAGGACATTCGCAGCCTGGCCAAAAAAGGTACCTTGGTTGTCTTGCCTACCCATTTCAGCAATCTGGACTCAACTATGGTGGGGTATGCCATGGATGCTGTTCTTGGCTTGCCTTCTTTTTCCTATGGTGCGGGCTTGAATCTTTTTAATACAGGGGCGGTTGCTTACTATATGAATCGTCTTGGAGCTTATAGACTGGATCGGCGCAAAAAAAATCCCATCTATCTCGAAACGCTCAAGGCAATGTCTAATCTTTCGATTCAAAAAGGGACAAATAGCTTGTTTTTTCCCGGTGGAACACGTTCTCGGTCCGGGAGTCTGGAAAAAAAGCTTAAATTAGGACTTTTAGGAACGACTGTAGAAGCACAAAGGTCTTTATATCAAGCAGGTTCAACGAATAAGATAATTGTTGTTCCCTTGATAATCGGTTATAACTTTGTGTTGGAGGCTCGTTATATGATAGATAATTACCTGAAACGTACTGGTAAGGAGCGTTATCACCGTATCAAAGATCAATCCTTTAGTATCCGGAAAATAGCTCAATTTGCCTGGCAATTCTTTGCTGCAAGTTCGGATATTACCTTGTCATTCGGTGAGCCTATGGATGTACTTGGTAATCGATTGGATGCTGACGGCAATAGTTGGGATCAGTTTGGTAATCAACTCGAGCTGAAAGAGTATTTTATAACTCAGGATGAAGTAATACCTGACTTGCAGAGGGAAATGGAATATACCAGAATGCTGGCAGATAAAATTGTAGAGCGTTATCACAAGGAAAGTATTATCCTTACCAGTCATTTAGTAGCTTTTACAGCCTTTAAAATATTTAGATTACAGAATAAAGATCTTGATCTTTTTGCAATGCTTCGCTTACCGCTGGAAGACTTTTCCATCTCTTTAGATCTTTTTGTTAAAATTTTGGGTATTTTTAAGCAATCTTTATTTGAACTTGAAAAACTGGATCGACTAAAATTGCCTATGGAAATGGAGATGAGCAGCGAAGAAATTGTGCGCGATGGCATAAAGAAACTTGGGACTTATCACGCAGTAAAACCCTTGAAAGTGGATAAAAAGGGCCGGGTATTCAGTCAGAATTTCAATCTTCTGTATTATTACCATAATCGAATTGATAGCTATGATCTGGAAAAGCTCAACGAGGCTTGGAAAGATATGGTTGTCGCTGAACAGTTAGATGAGGCGTAACAATTTGTCAAAGAACGCAATTTTTAAAGCATGAAAACTTCAAAACGACTTTTCCTTTCAAAACGTAGCTCCGTATCATTAATCGTTATTGGAGCTCTGGCCTTACTTACTTTTTTTCCCTCTTCTGAAAATGCAGCAGTAGATGTACCTGCTTCTTATGAATGTGATTTTCTTTCCCATACGATGGCCGGGCCTGTTGATTCAAGCATATTATTTGCTAATGCCAGCAGATGTGTAGGTTGCCACGGCAAAGATACTTTAGGCTTAGCATTAGTAGATCTTGAAGGGCAGGATGTAAATATGTATGACGATTGGAGTGCGACATTAATGGCCAATTCCGCAAAAGATCCCTTCTGGCGAGCTAAAGTAAGCCATGAAGTTACTACCAATCCGGCCCATAAGCTGGGTTTGGAAACCAAGTGTACTTCCTGTCATGCTCCAATGGGGCATTTTACTGCAGTAATGCGTGGAGCGGAGCATTACACAATGGATGATTTATTGCAGGACACCACGGGCTTGGATGGAGTTTCTTGCGGAGCTTGCCATCAAATTAAAGAGGAAAAATTAGGGAAATTATTCTCAGGAGAAATTCTTTACGATACCAACCGGGTGATTTTTGGACCCTATGAAGAGCCTTTCCTACCACCGATGACTACTTTCGTTGGCTTCCAACCCGCCTATGTCCCTTACATGGGAGATGCAGGCATGTGTGCTTCTTGCCATACACTTGTTACAGAAACCGTGGATTTAGATGGAGAGTATACGGGAGGTACCTTTGTGGAACAGGCGACTTACCACGAATGGTTGAATTCGAAATTTGCTGTTGAGAACATTACCTGCCAATCTTGCCACATGCCTCAAATTACAGATCCGGTGGTCATTTCATCCAATTACTTATTCCTTGAAGGACGAACACCATATGGTTTGCATGAGTTGGCAGGAGGCAATGTTCATATGCTGGAAATTATGAAGGAATACCGGGAAGCACTTGACATCACTGCTACGCCTGAAAATTTTGATGAAACCATTGATGCGACCCTCAAAATGCTTCAATCAAAAACGCTTGATTTAAGTATACAAAAGGTGGAAGTGCTGGAAGATTCCCTTTTAGTAGAATTAAAATTGTTTAATAAAGCAGGACACAAGTTCCCTTCGGGCTTTCCCAGCCGGAAAACGTTTGTCGAGTTCCTGCTCATTGATTCAGAAACGCAGGATACGCTCTTCCACTCCGGAAAAATTGATGAGGACTACACTCTCCCACAAGAGGATTATCCTTATGAACCCCATTATTCTACTATACAATCCGAAGATGAGGTGCAGATCTATGAGCTCGTTTTGGGGGATGTCAATGGAGATATTACTACTGTTTTGGAGCGGGCCGATGAAGGTTTAAAAGACAATAGACTTCCACCGGAAGGGTTTACTACAGATCACGAAGTCTACGATACCACTCTGATCCTTGGTGAAGCTTTGAATGACAATGATTTTAATTATGATTTTGACCTTAATCAAGAAGGCTCCGGGGCGGACATTGTGAAGTATAAAGTCAACTTGAAGGGTTTTGCAGGAATGGTACAATGCATTGCTAAGGTACATTATCAAAGTATTCCGCCACGCTGGTTAGATGAAATTTTTGATCTTAGCACTCCGGAAATTGATACTTTCAAAAACATGTATGAAAGCATCAAGGCCAAGCCTATATTGATTGATGAAGTTATGCAAGACAGTATTGTGCTGGATTTTTGTTCGAATGTTGATTGGCTAAATGATCAGTTCGAAGTTGTCTTAAGCCCGAATCCAACCAAGGGTGAATTAAGGGTTTTGAATAATACTTCCCTTCCGATTCGTAAAATACGCGTATTTGATGCTGCCGGAAGATTGATGAAAGCTTATCAGAATGCACGACCAACTTATCAGTTGCCAGAGAAGTCTGGGGTTTATTTTGTAGAGATCTTTGTAGGAGATAAAAGGATTGTAAGAAAAGTTATAAAGAGGTAATTAAATCTACTAGAAGATGCATAAAAAAAGAGCTAAGGCCAGCCTTAGCTCTTTTTTTATGCACCTCCTTGTAAATTCAAAGGGATGCTATCATTTTTTAAAGCTGGAAGACACCACTAAGTCTTTTGATCCGGGAGTATATTCATAAAAACCCTCGCCAGATTTTCTTCCCATTTTTCCGGCGGTAACCATATTCACTAGTAGCGGACAAGGGGCGTATTTCGGATTTCCGAAACCATCATAAAGAACATTAAGGATGGAGAGGCAAACATCCAGGCCAATAAAATCTGCTAATTGCAGTGGTCCCATCGGATGGGCCATACCCAATTTCATCACCGTGTCGATTTCTTCTACGCCGGCTACACCTTCGTAAAGCGAATAAATTGCTTCGTTGATCATTGGCATAAGAATCCTGTTTGCAACAAAACCAGGGTAATCATTTACTTCTACAGGAACTTTCCTTAATGTTTTAGAAAGCTCCATAATTGTATTTGTAACCTCATCAGAGGTAGAGTAACCTCTAATCGCTTCAACAAGTTTCATGACTGGAACCGGGTTCATAAAGTGCATTCCGATTACTTTGTCCGGGCGTTTGGTAGCAGCGGCAATTTTAGTGATTGAAATCGAGGATGTGTTCGTTGCCAAAACAGCATTTTCAGGAGCGAATTCATCCATTTGAGCAAAGATCTTTAGTTTGAGTTCTACGTTTTCTGTAGCTGCCTCAACTACCAGGTCAGCCTCTTTTACGCCTTGCTGCAATTCCGTAAAAGTAGAAATGTTGGCTAAGGTAGCCTCTTTTTGTTCAGCCGTAATTTTTTCTTTACGCACCATTCGATCAAGATTTTTGTCGATGGTTGCGATTGCTTTCTCCAGAGCTTTCTCTGAAATATCAATCAATTGAACATTAAAATCATGCATTGCAAAAACATGAGCAATACCATTTCCCATGGTACCGGCACCGATTACAGAGATATTTTTCATCTATTTCTATTTTTTGCTCACAAAGGTACCAAAAAGCTCAAATTTTGAAAGTGAGCAGAGTTTGTTTTGTAGCGGTATTCGCGTTCCTGATTTTTCGGAGAAAAATCAGGAACGCGAATACCGCTGTAGTAAAAAAGCATTAACTATCAAATCGATGTAATTTCAACCCTTCGATTAGCTTGATCAGCTTTTTAGGGTAGAGCTTGTCTGTAGCATAGCCTGCTTTTTTCAAGCCCTCGGCCCAGGCTTTATAGTTTTTTGTTCCTAGTTTTTTTAAGTGTGTGTAGCGATCTCCTTGTAATAAAGCGCTATGAGCACGATAAGACCCCCAAACGCTTTCGTAATTTCTGAAGAAATCTTTGTGCGAATCATCGGTGAAGTTATGGCAATGTCCTTTGCGGCATTTGCGTGAAAAGCACTTGATTCCAAAGTGGTTATTACAGGTAGTTGATAATCTGCTTTCACCGACATTGCTTTCCAGCAACCCCTGGGCAAGCTTTATGCTGGCAGGAACGCCATACTTCTTCATTTCAGAGATGGCTATAGGAGCATATCTTTGTATATATTGCTCAATCTTTTCAAGCTTTTCTTGCACAACAGCCTGCGGAATATTTTTTTTCCGGATATATTCCGGACTGAGAATAGGAGTGAGATTGCCAATAGGAGTTGCTTCAGAAACGCTTACATGCAGTGCGGGCTGGTTGGTGTGTTCCATTTCTGATGGTGTTTCCTCTTCTTCCTCAGGCTCCTCTTGCTTTAGTTCAGCAATGAATTCAGAAAGCGAAAAAGATTGGGTACTTTTAATGGTTTTTTCTTCTGGCTTCTTCTCCGGTTCAGGTTTGTAAGACATAAATCTTGCTGGGCTTGCCTCGACTTTGAAAGGATTAACTGCCGAAAGATTCGCCGGTCCCATATTAATTTCAAAGCTTACATTCTTTTGCATAAAGATGTAAAGGATTAAGGCTAATAGCACTATTTTTAACCAATTTTTCTGAATAAACAGCAGCCAGTTTGCGTTTTTGTTATTTCTTGAAGATCTCCAGGTTTGGTGTAAATTTATAGGTCTCATATCCTTGTATTTAAATCGGTGTTAATGTTTTAATTGCTCCGTAACGATTTAATACAAAGGTAAAACAAAAAGTTTTAATTAGCAACAATTTGTTGGAGTTTATTTATTTTATTAAAACTATTTTTGTTTATAACTAGAGTTATTATTTTTAAAGCATTGAAAAACAGTCACTTTCGGCATTTGGCATTTTGTTTGATGATAAAATAGTAGCCACAATATGTTTTAAGTGTTATTGCCTTGACAGGCTGAAATAAAGAAACTTGTTATGTAGCTACTGACGGAGCGTAATTGGGCAATTTAAGCCCAATAAAAAACTACTGAACAAGTCTAATGATTTAACTCCAATCCTCAGAAAATAGACAGACCGGCTTTAATTGTACTAAACGAAATTTGCTCAATCTGCCCGGGCTGCAAGATGCCTGTTTCCAAGGTCTCAATCCCACTCCGCACCAACCTTAACACCGGAAACCCAATCTTTGCACACATCTTGCGAACCTGGCGATTTTTTCCCTCTATCAACTCGATCTGTAGCCAGCTAGTAGGAACGTTTTTTCGAAACCGGATGGGAGGGTCTCTTTCAGGCAATTGGGGAATATTGTCTAATAATCGGGCATGTGCGGGCAAGCACTTATAAGGCTTTTTCCCTACTTTTATAGTGATGCCCTTTTTGAACTCCTTCAGATGCTCATCGGAAGGCAAGCCTTCTACTTGGGCAAGGTATGTCCTTTTATGTTTGTTTTTAGGGTCTAAAAGTTTGTAATTCAGTTTTTTATCATTAGTAAGTAAAAGTAAACCTTCACTGTCTTTATCAAGCCTTCCTACCGGGTATACATCAGAGGGGAAGTCGAAATCCAGATCTGCTAATGTAATATGTGTATCGACTTCTTTGGTAAACTGGCTTAGCATGCCATATGGCTTGTAAAGCAAATAATATTTGTATTGATTTTTGTCTGCCAATGGAATATTCTGATTTTTTGTATTGTAATCTTTGAAAAATTAAGTATTTTTTCCCATAAAAAATGAAAAATATGACAAAGTATTTTACCCTGCTAGTTTTAATCTTTTTTGTTCCATATTTACTCTTCAGCCAATCTCCGGACCATCCCGAAGGCGATCCGGTAAAGATAGATAAAGGCTTTGAAGGTAGCGGTTTACATAATGGTTCCTCAACACGTAGTTCAATCATTATCAATGCAGGTGATGCTATTGAAGGCGACCTTATGTCTGAATTAGCTTTTACACCTGATGGAAATGAAGCTTGGGTCCTTCATCGCTTAACCAATAATATTACGGTATTTGACTGGAATACTCATTCTATTTCTCAAAATATTGAAGTGGGCGATGCCCCAATAGATATTGCTTTCAGCAATGAATATGCCGTAGTAGCCTGCTTGAACAGTAATAATGTCTACATTATTGATCTTGAAAATTATAGTGTAGTTGAAATTATTGAAACCGATGAGCAACCTGCAAAGGTTCGTGTTAGCAGAGATGGCTCTCTGGCGGTAGTGGGATGTGATGTGAATGATGTTGCAGAAGTGGTTGACCTTAATACGTTGGGTAAGGTCACAACTATTCCAAACTTCTTTTTTTATTTGTACAAATTCTCTTTTATCACCTCCAATCCTAGAAATACGGTATATTTCTCTGGTTTTGAAATTACCCCGGATAACAATTATATCGTAAATGCTGCATCCGATTCGGGTTGTCAATTTATTAATATTGCTACTGGCGAGGTAGATGTTCTAATTCCCGAAGTCAATAATTCCGGACAAGTAGTGCTTTCGGGAGATGGGAACCGCTTGATTGCTGCTCAATCCGGCAGTGATGCACTGATAAGTCAGGTCAACCTGAATACTCAGTCATTAGAAAATCAGGTTTTGATGCAGGATGTCTCTGTATTTAGTAATTATAGTGTGCCGGGAGTGAATTTTGACGGAAGCAAGGCTTTCGTTTCCGTAAATCCTGGTAATACTGCCATTGTTCGCTTTGATTCCCAGGATTTTGTTCCCATTTCCACTGGAAATACGCCCGACTTGGTTGGGAATAGTGGTGACTATAAATATGCTGTTGCAGGAGATTTTTATACCGCAATTATAGATTTTGAAACAGAAAGCCTTGCCAGTTCTCTTAGTGGTATATCGATTCAAAATGGTGCGGTATCTCCTTCTTTTAATCGTATCATTGCTTCCGACCCCTTGCGGTACGAAGGGGTAATGTTTTATGAGTTTGAATCTCCGGATAACTTGACTCTGCTTGGGCGTTCAGCTACCGGCTCGGAGCTAGAGGCAGATGTTCCTTATTCGCTTACTTTTTCTCCGGATGCTAAACGTTTAATCGCTTCTAATTCCCTTTCCGGCACAATCTCTGTCATTGATGTTGAAAATGAAGAGCTGGAGGCCATTATTGACCTGGGTACTTCAGAAACTTATCAAACGGCATTTACCTCAGATGGGAATTATGCCTTAATTGCTAAGAGACTCCAAAATAATGTTGCGATCATTGATATGAATACACTTGAGGAAGTTGCCAGTGTATCCAGCGGGGGTTCTAAACCGGATCAGGTTTTTGTACTGCCAGGCAATGAATATGCTTATGTGTTAAATGCAGGAGCTCCTGATAGAATAGGGGTAATTGAATTGGATGGAACAAATTCTTCTCTGGCAACTACTATTTCCTGTGGTAATATGGGAATCAGCTGGACCAATTACGGTCTCAGAAGTGATTTATTAATTTCGGAGGATGGAAAATATGCCTTGCTTTCTGCTCCTTTCGATGAAAAAGTACAAGTAATTGACTTGGAAAACCATCAAATCATTAAGGATATAGAAGTGGAAGGGTTTCCACTTCAAATGGCAGTATCCGATGAAACAGATCTTGGCTTTTTCGTAGCCGTAACTTTGAAGAACTCTTCTGAGATCGCTATCATTTCCGGTATCAATGACCAAGCAGCCCTGATTGGTACCTATCCTTGCGGACCTAATCCAAGCCGGATCTCCTACGATCCGTCCCAGGAGGCTTTTGTTGTTATTTCCAATGATAATAAGCGTCTGGAGTATTTTTCTATAGAAAACCTTCAGTTTTTTGATAATAATGCCTTCTCAGGCCGCACGCCTATCAGCGTTCTTTATGATGAAAATGGGGGAGAGTACGTTGTACTACGCTCTGACGATACTAGTTTAAATCCGCATCAATTCTCCAATAATGGGGAATTGATCGATTTGCCATCGATTCCGATTCATAATTTTACCTTGACAAAGGATGGTAGCTTGGCTGCGGTAGCTGTTCCGGGCAGCGATGAAATTTTATTGGTTAAAAATGAGGTTAGTCGCAATTCGTTTATTTCAACTACCCCTTCGTCTGTTAAGGTTTTTCCAAACCCTGCTTCGGATTGGGTGAGTTTTGAATTCCTTGATGATGAGCTTTTAGGAAATCAACTGACCATTCAATTATTTAATGGGACAGGTTATTTGGTGCAATCACTAGAATGGAATGCAGGAAAAAGCAATTTATCCATAAATACTTCCAATTTTGTATCTGGAAAATACTATTATCATTTGGTAAATGATGGCGTCGTCTTTGCAAGCGGCCATTTCCATGTATTTCATTAATAAATTTTTTTGAACAGGAAGCCTGAAAAGATGAGTCATCCCTTAACTTTAAGAAACTTCATCTTGTCAAAGTGATTAGAAATAGGTGCTGCAAATCAATTCTCTAGGACCGGCCTTATTCAATTTAGCTTTTTGGCAGGCTGGCAGCCGTTAAAAAAT
>CAZHZT010000117.1:0-18686 GCA_964537285.1 uncultured Saprospiraceae bacterium
CAGCCTTTCAAAAAGCTAAATTGAATAAGGCCGGTCCTAATATATTGATTTACAGTATCTATTATTAATTATTGTGGCAACATGAAGTTTAAATAGAGTCAACTTTATTACTGTTGCATTGCATTCTGCATTTCAGCAGGAATGAAATAATAGAAACGTTCATGGATGATATGATCTCCTTCCCATTTTTGAACCCCTACTTCTTCAACTTTCATGCGATTGCCGTCTTGGAAAGTGACGTCAACCCAGGATTCTACTGTAGTAATACCGTTATCCTCGTCTGAAGTAAGGGCAGTTACTCCACCGTCGTGCATTTCCTTGACACTTCCCATCCATTCCTGAATGCCTTTGCGTTGTTCATCTTTACCATTGCGTGTGGTGCCGTCGGCTTCTACTACAACGACCTTGTCGTGATAGTATTTTTCAAATCCTTCTAACATTTTACCTGTACCGATCATTTGTTGCAAATCGCGAGCTTTTTCTAAATAAGTCATTTAAATGAAGTTTATGGTTTAAAAAAATGGTGAAATAAACTAGCATGCAGCAAAAATGATACAAAAACCAATCCGGAACATAAATGCACTTGCGGCGCGAATCTTCCCTTTAGAGGGTTTCCGAAAGGACAATTTTGAAGCAAGTTTGCCCTTTCGGAAACCCTCTAAAGAAAATACCGCTATGTAGTAGCATAAATTTAGTTAGTTCTTTGACATAAATTGTGGATAATGGAACTTCAAAATGATCATCCTTTCAGCCACAAGGGCATTCAAGGCTTATCATTTTGAAGTTTCACACAATTTGTCAAAGAACGATTTAGTTTTGAATTTACAAAGCGAAAATGGCTATAGTATTGCTGCTCTTGTAATGGGGTAATTACAAAAGCAAATATAAAACAATAAATGTTTTAAGTCAATGATTGGGCTGTATTTTTTGAAACAATTTTTTTTATAAAAGCCTTGAGACCTTTTCCACTTCCTCCAAAAGCCGCGCCCGGTTTTCAGGAAGCATGGGAGCTAGGGGGAGGCGAACTTCGGTGGAGCAAAGCCCTAATTCATGGAGAACCGCCTTGATGCCCGCGGGATTTCCATCAACATAAAGCCAGGGGTGAATGTCGAGAAAAAGGTTGTTGAGTTGTCGGGCAAGTGCGTAATCACCCTGAAGAGCAGCTCGAGTCATATCAGAGAAAGCCTTTGGAAAAGCATTGGCAATGACGGAAATAACGCCATCCCCTCCACAAGTGATCAAAGGAAGAGTCGTTGGATCATCTCCGGAAAGAACCAGCAAGTGTTCTGGCTTGTTTTTAAGGATATTCATTACTTGAATAATATCTCCTGAAGCTTCTTTTATGGCGATGAATTTGGTGCTGGCGTGAGCCAGGCGAAGCGTAGTTTCAGCCTCTATATTAGAAGCGGTACGGCCGGGAACGTTGTAGATTATGATGGGCAGGGGGGAAGCCTCTGTAAGCGCCATATAGTGCTTATAGATACCTTCCTGGGGAGGTTTGTTGTAAGCGGGACTGCTGGACATTATAGCGGAGATGCCATCAAAGTTAAAGGATGTCATCATGTCGATAATTGCAGCTGTATTATTACCGCCGAACACGCCTGCAACAATAGGAACACGTTCGTTGACCTGTTGAATCGTAAAATCGAGCACTTCACGAGCTTCTCCTTGACTCAAGGTCACCGATTCTCCTGTCGTACCTAAGGAAACGATAAAATCCACTTTATTATCAATGATCCGGTCGATGATTTTTCCGAGGGCAGGAAAATCAATTTTCTGGTTTTTGAAAGGCGTAACAACAGCCACACCGGTACCTCTGAATTTATGCTGCATGATCGACATTGATTTTTTCCAGATAGAAATCGACTTGTTTTAAGAAAAAATTGACATCCTCTTTATTTCCGGGATCAATCATCATATCAAAGTAACTCTCCTTATCCTCTTCATAGGCGCCGACTTTAAGCGGAGCGGGGCTGATGGCTACAAGATATTGCAATGCAGGGCCCGGGTGCGCACTCAGGCATATAAGAATATCGATGGGTGTGTTGAGAAAATGTTGTACGGAAGGGCCCTGAGGGCGTTTCAACCAATCAATTTCTCGTTTGGAAAAGTAAGGAAAAGGAAGGTCTTCTTCTACTTTTTTCAGATCGAGGAAGGCGAGCAGTTCTACTTTTTTACCTTTTTTTCTCCACTTTTCCGCATAGGCCAAGGCGCTTTGGCGTACATCCGAATGAACAGCTTCGAAAATCAATCCAATGGATTGGGCATTTTCGACATTCACGGCTCCGGGGGAGCGTTGTAGTTGTTTAAGCTTTTTTCGGAGTGAACGATTGCGCAGCCAATTGATTAGTCCCATTATTAAAAGGGTAGTGAAAAAATAGGTTGTCTCTTCTTTAACATGAGTCATTCTGAATTTCGGGATGACTCATGTTAATTTCCTTACTATTGGGTATCTTGATTTGTATCGTCTTGTTTGTAAGCAAACTGTCCAATTTTTCGATATTTCCGGATGCGCTGATCGATCAATTGGTCGGTGCTGAGTTCTTTCAGTTCTGCAATAGCTTTTTTGATTTGTCGCTTCAATAACTTTGCCATTTCTTCCGGGCTGGTATGCGCGCCACCGGTTGGTTCTTTGATAATATCATCGACGATGCCGAATTCTAGCATATTATCTGCTGTAAGTTTAAGGGCTTCGGCAGCTTGTTCCTTATAATCCCAGCTACGCCAAAGGATGGAAGAGCAAGATTCAGGGGAAATAACGGAATACCAGGTGTTTTCGAGCATAAAGACCCGGTCACCAAGGCCAATGCCGATAGCGCCACCTGATGCGCCTTCACCAATCACCACACATACGATAGGCACTTTAAGCTGCGCCATTTCAAACAGATTGCGGGCGATAGCCTCTGCCTGGCCTCTGTCTTCTGCTTCGATGCCAGGGTAGGCACCAGGGGTATCAATCAGGCAAACGACGGGTAAGTTAAATCTTTCGGCCAATTTCATGAAGCGCAGCGCTTTGCGATAGCCTTCCGGGTTAGCCATCCCAAAGTTCCTGTATTGGCGCATTTTAGTATTCACCCCTTTCTGGTGGCCCAGGATCACCACAGAGTGACTATCGAGCATACCGATACCCCCAACAATTGCTTTATCGTCGCGAAAATTGCGATCACCATGCAGTTCGACGAATTTTTTGCACATTTGCTTGATGTAGTATAAGGTATAGGGGCGCTCAGGGTGGCGCGACAATTGTACCTTTTGCCAACCGGAGAGATTGTTGTAGATTTCCCGTTGCTTGTTCCGGATTTTCAGTTCCAGCGTACGGATCATTTCCGACACGTCAATATCTCCTTCTTCGCCGACTTGTTTGATCTTACCCAGCTGTTCGTACAAGCTCTCTAGTGGTTTTTCAAATTCTAAGAACACCATAAGGACGCTTTTTTTATGGCTTCTCCGGTAGAAAAAAGGTGGAGAACCGGAGGTTGATAAAAATATATCCATGCAAAAGTAGTAATCTTAAGCGAGTTAGCTAGAAAAATGAATTTTTTTTTAATTTTTTTGGTTGAATAGTTGGAATATTCAATAAGGCGCTATACTTTTGCATTCGCCTTTCGAAGGGAAGGATATTGAATAGAAAGATTGAAGATAAAAGGCGAAGATGTAGAGAAAGAATTTGTGGGGTATAGTTAAGTATAAAAGATATAAATCTGGTTGTTTCCGATAAAAATTGTGAAGCTTTAAAGCCAGTAAAAAATATGGTTCGGTAGTTCAGTTGGTTAGAATACCTGCCTGTCACGCAGGGGGTCGCGGGTTCGAGTCCCGTCCGGACCGCAAAGAGGGAAATGCTACATTTCCCTCTTTTCTATTTCTTCCTCTTCTACTCCATTTCGTCTCAAAACATTTTCCCACTCATCAAAAATATGCTTGCTCCATTTCGGTGTATATAGTTCATCGTGTGCAAACCAAAAAAGCAGATCACGAATTTCAATTGGCATGATTACATTTGTGTCCAGGACACAAGTAAAACGAACACTATGTATCATACAGTCCGGATTCTTCGTCTGCGTTCATAATTTCAATAATCAGCTTTTCCTGCTCTGCCTTCATACGCTTCTTGTAGGCCAATACATCTTCAAATCTCACTCTACGATGTCTACCTATTTTTGTATACGGGATTTGGCCTTCTTCAAGCAGTTTAACTAAATGAGGGCGAGAGCACCCTATTAAGTCGGCAGCTGCTTGAGTGGTCATTTCGGTGGCAACAGGGACAATTGAAACCAGTTTACCTTGACTAGTTGCTTCTAATATTTTGGCTAAAAGCTTCAAAGCCTCTAGCGGTAATCGGATTTTATCCTTTGTTTCCTCAATTTCTATTTTGGGCTTGTCATTATGCATCTGATCAACCTTCTGGCAGTCCTCCTGGTTTTTCTCAATCCTGTTGTTTTGAGAAAAGCCTTAGAAGCTATTGATGTAAAACCAGACTTTCTGGAATCAATCCATTATCCTGCTTTTTTCTGGCCGGCAGTGGGAATCTTGTTTGTCATAGCCATTGGGTTAGCCGTTCAGGATATTCTGAAAGGCGGTACTACGGCCATTCCGGCTACTTTTAATGAAAGATCACCGGTAAAAGGCTTGCGCCATTTTGACTTTGAAGATGCGGAGATCTTTAAGAAACTGCAACGCAATGAGGCCATTGAGGCTTGCTATCAGGGAATAGTGCAAAAGGACTATCGCTTTGGGGTGTTGACGGGCGAATCCGGTTGCGGCAAAACTTCTTTTTTACGAGCGGGCCTTTACCCGGCTTTTGAAGCGCAAGAAATGGCTTGTGTAGTGGCCAAATTGCGAAACGAAGCGCCTCTGCATTCCATTAAGGATGCTTTAAGCGAACAGACCAAGGTGGCGACTTCTCCTCCGGAAAAGGCTGGGCTAAAGGAAGTGCTGGCATTTTATTTAAATGAAGGAAAGTTGCAGCAGCTGGTCCTGATCATAGATCAGTTTGAACAGTTTTTTACGCAATATAAATTCGCAGAATCCCGGGAGCCTTTTATACATCAACTTAATGAATGTTATAAAGACTTGCCGGGGGTGAAAATATTGGTTTCTCTGCGCAAAGATTATCAAGGCTACCTCTACGAAATTCAGGATGTGCTGGGATATGCACTCGTGACACGCAGCAATTATTTTGATTTAAAAAAAATCACGCCATTGCAGGCTACGGAAATTTTTAAGGTGATGGCACTGGCGGAAGGGCTGGAATTTGATGCCAGTTTTGTGTATGAAACCTGCAAAGAAGAATTAACCTCCAAGGAGGATGGCTTGGTCTCGGCTGTGGATATTCAGATCCTGGCTTTTATCATAAAAGGGCAGCAACTGGAGGATAAAGCTTTTACGCGCTCGGCGTTTCAAAAGATGGGAGGCATTGAGGGTTTGCTTCAACGCTACCTGCAGGAGCATTTTGATGCGCCCAATCGCTATAACCGTGATCAAGCGGGCTTGAAGGTGTTGCTGGCTTTCATAGATCTGAATAATATGGAGAAGCGGCATCTGTTTTATCAAATACAAATGAACCAGCTTCCTCGAACATCCGGGAAGCTCTTCAAAAGATGGACCTTGGGTTTTATACCGATACCTTAATGCCGCGCTATTTCCCGGAAATGCTAAGGGTAAAGGGAGGCACTTACCAAATGGGCCACATTAAAAAAGATGTGCCTCCAGATAGCGCCCGAGTAGTGACTTTATCTGATTTTAAAATAGCGAAAACAGAGACTACCGTCTGGCAGTATCAATTGTTTGCTTTGGCAACAAATCGATTGGATCGACTCGAAAAGCCTATCGATTGGGAGTGGATGGGGAATACGCCTGCTATATATGTGAGTTGGTATGATGCAGTGGCTTATGCCAATTGGGTGAGCGATAGAATGGGGGTAGAAAAGGTTTATCAATTGGATCGTATACCACAAGATCCAAACGATATGCATAGAGACACCAGTATCCATTGGGCAGAGATGCCAAAATGGAAGGCTAAAGGATTTCGTTTGCCGACGGAAGCAGAATGGGAGTATTCGGCCCGGGGAGGCATAGACAAGGACACCTTTATATTTAGTGGGAGTAATGCCTTGGGGGGGATGTTGCTTGGTATGAAGGAAATGTGGGGCTTGAACCTCCATTTAATCGAACGCATCCAGTAGCTACTAAAAAATCAAATAGCCTTGGAATTTATGATATGAGTGGCAATGTTTGGGAGTGGTGCTGGGATTACTTTGAGTATTACAATTACAGAGAAAGTGAGAATGTAAATGATCCTGTAGGCCCTGTTACGGGCTCTGATCGCGTGAGTCGCGGCGGCAGCTGGTACTACACGCCCAGGTTCTGCCGTGCCGCCAATCGCTACTATAACAGGCCGACGCTCCGTAACGGCGGCATCGGCTTCCGCCTTGCCCTCAGTTCGAAGTAGTTCCTTGCGGAGCTTTCCTATGAGCCTGGCAGGCTGCGAGCCTTGTACGGAATAGCTGCGGTGCGGATGCCCGCAGCAATGGAGTACAAGCGAGTAGGCTGCCCTGTTAGAGCGGCATGTTTTTTGTCAGGACCGGGATTTTCAGGATTTTAGGGATTTAGAGCAGAGCAAAATTTTAACATCTTTTGGTAAGCTCGAATGCAAGAGTGGATTTGCTATCTAAGCCTGTGAATCTTGATTCGGTTCTAGATGATTTCATTTGATAGATGTTTTAAGAATAAAATCCATTAGAGTCTAAAAAATAATTAACTTTAGTACATGTTTAGCCCGCAGCCAACCCAGAATATCGGAGAGCTTATTAGTTACTTACGATCCATGAGCCAAGGGCTAAATAATTATCAACCAGCGATTCTCGCTTTGAAAAATAAACGCGCCTAGGGCGCGAAATTCCTTTTTGAGGGAGGCCGAACGGGCTATTTTGCGAAGCAAAATAGCCCGTTCGGCCTCCCTCAAAAGAAAATTTCGCCGCGAAGCGGCGTGAATTTGGGTTTTGAAAAACGAGGCTGTTCGAATGAATCCTTAATAACAATAAGATTACGTTATTTTGCAGGCTTACACATTTAGGAGTCACCAATTTTTGCTTCATTTTCATTAAAAAACATCAAAAAATCACTTCAGTTAAGCATGATTTGTTGTTTTTTTAAGTAATCAATGTGTTATTTTTTGACTTTTTCAATCTTTATCCTATTTTGCAGCTTTCCTAAATAAAGTTTCAGAAATGCTTGGATTCATTCTCGGGAGGCCCCCCGGTTCGAAAGAGCCGGTTACAAAATCCAGAAAGCAGGTTTACCTGTTCATTTTGCTAATACTAATCGGAGCGGCCATTTTGATGTCCGATAAAGATTTTTTAATTTGGAAAGGAGATGAGCCGGAACTGGCTCCCTGGAGGAAAGAAAAATTGGAGAAAGAACTAAAGGAATTCGATGAGGCGGAGCAATATGCTTTAGTGGTTTTTGAACCAGGACTGTATCCCTGTTTTAATTGTTATGGTAAGGAGAAAATTTATTTGTTTTCTGGAGAAATTTGGAAGTATGGGGTGAGTAGGAAAGGACAGTTAGGTAGATATCGCCAAGGGTTACCTCATAAGGGTTTAATTTACAAAAAAGAATTTGAAGGTAAGCTTACCGATTGTTTGAAAAAAGAGAAATTAAAGATATACAATTATGCACTATTACCAGAAAATCTCAAACGAGAAAAACCTTTAATTCGGCCTCCAGGCAATAAAAGAGATGATTAAATGGAAGAAAAAGTAAAATTAAGGCCTCCAATTTGGTTTGGTGCCATTTTTTGGAAGGACGTATTTGAAAAAGCATTCTTCATCCCTCCATTAGGTGATTTGCTTGATAAGAATATCACATTGGAAGATTATGGAGAAGGCTTAAAACGTATCTGGTTTGTTCCTATTGCTGATCGGCCTACTAGTACAATGCACGAAGAGGGCATGGAATTCAAACCTCGGAAAAAAGAACTCTACATCAGCGCAAAACTGGATTATGAAAGTGTGGTCAATGCGTCAAAGGAAGGAGTTCAGAAAATGGTGGTAACAGCATTCCTGGAAATGATTGATCGCTATGAGGAGGTTGGCGTGAAAAACTTTGACATAGAGCGCTTCAAGAAAGATGTGGAGGAGGTATTTAATTAATTGAAGTTGTCCGCTATGGGGGCATCGCCCCCATAGCGGACAACTTCAATTAATTAAATACCTCCTCCTTTAAATTCCCATACTTGTCAAAGCTTTGGCTTATACTGAAAAATATCGTCAGCGCTACGCTCAGGGTGATGCAGACGAATATAGTAACCATTATCGCAAGTTGATACCTAATAGCTGTATCGGGAGAAGAACCTCCGATAATTTGCCCCGCCATCATGCCGGGCAGAAATACCAGGCCCATGGTAGCCATGCTGGCGATAGATGGATTGAGGGAAGCCTTCAGGCTATCGCGGAAAAAAGGAACCAAGGCTTCCATTTGACTGGCTCCTGCCGAGAGTTGGTATAAATAGCGGTTGCGATTATTGTGAATGGCTTTGTAAAAATCACTAATACCAATAATAATGCCTTTAAGAGCATTTCCTAACAGCATGCCGCCGAGGATGATAAGGTATTGGCCCGTGAATATATTATCGAGTTGCAGGAGAACGCCATTGAAAAACAGCAGTATAGATCCTGCAGATAAGAGCAGAGCAGCAAAGACCGGCACTGCAAATACCCGGTAGTTGAGTCCGGAATTATTGATAGCTGAAAAAGTGGCAAAGCCAATGGATAAGATGATCCAACTGATGTTTATCAGGGTATTATCCCATCGGAAGACATAAATTAAGGCCACACCTACTGCAAGTAATTGCACAGTCATTCGCAAGGTAGCGATAAACAAGCGGCGTGCTATGCCCATTCGCAAGTACCAGCCTATTCCTAGTGGTATGATGAACAACAGATAGCACACTACCATTGCCCAAATGGGGATATCAATAGCTGCATTCATAAGTTCGGTGATTTAAGTTGGATTTTTTTAAAATCATATGCTTCCCAGTCGTGATCATGTGAGATGACGATCATGGTCTTTTCTGGCAATCCGGCCAGGTGATTGATGACTTTATGACGAAGGGCTTCGTCAATGGCTGAGGTGACTTCGTCCAAAAGGTATAGTTCACGATCCAGCAGCAATGCAAGGACGAGGACTACTCTTTGCTTCTCTCCGCCTGATAGCTTACTGATATCCTGATGCAGCTTGTTGGCCTCCAGGTCAAACTGTTTGAAACAGGTGAGCATCTGTTCTTCAGTATATTTCAGGTGGCGGTTGGCTCGGTATTCAAGAATGTCGCAAATAAAGTCTTTTACTGTTCCGGAGCCAATGGTTTGATTCTGCGGAACAAAAGCGATGCGTTGGCGAAAAGACCAGACATTCTGACTGTCGAGCTTTTCCCCATCAATGCGCACCTCGCCTTCACCGGGCTGTACAAAGCCCAGCGCAAGGCGCATCAAGCTGGATTTTCCGCTGCCGGATGGTCCTTTGAGTAGGATTTTTTCTCCGCTCTTGACTTTCAGGTTGAACTCCTTAAAGAGTTGCTTACCTCCAAGCTGAAGGGAGATGTTTTTGAATTCGAGTTGCATGCATGGGTATTTGGGAGCAATTTACGGGATTTTGAGAAGATTAAACCAAAAAGAATGGTTTTCGCAGCATGCTTCTTAATCGCTGTTGGTTTAATGCTGATATGTAAGATTTTTGGCTGGAGTGTTGGGCTTGGCTTGTTTTTTAGGGGTTTAATTCTTAAGTTCACCTATTCAATTGAGATGCGGCTTTAATTGAGGCATGAAGTACTACACAATTTGTTAAAGAATTCTTCAAAACGATTTTCGCCACTAAAACCATCAAAAGTTTGAACGAATCAAATACACCTTATAAGCAACGCCTCACACTGGCGGTCCTCCCTTTTCTCAATATGAGCTCCAGCTCGGAAAATGAATATTTCAGTGATGGAATGACCGAAGAGATCATCAATGCGCTGGCCAAGATCAAGGAACTTAAGGTGACTTCCCGTACTTCCTCCTTCTTTTTTAAAAATAAAAACATTCCTATTCCCGAAATCGGCAAGCAACTCAATGTGTCTACTATCTTAGAAGGCAGTATTCGCTTGGCCGGAAACCAAATGCGTATAACAGCACAGCTTATCGATGTAGAAGAAGATTTTCACTTCTGGTCAGAAACCTTTGACCGATCAATGGAAAATATCTTTGAGGTACAAGATGAAGTCAGTCTTTTAATTGCGGATAAGCTACGCGAACATGTAGGGCATTTTGATGTGCAGGATCATCTGGTGGATTCGCCTGGCGTACCTGTGGAGGTATATAAACGCTACTTAAAAAGTCGATATCACATTCTTAAAATGACCAAAACTGATATTGACTTGGGCCTTTCAATGATCCGGGAAATTATCAAGGAACAACCAAATTATCCAATGGCTTATTTGGGCGGGCATCTGGCTTATACGCTCATCGGTACGCTTGGCTTGATATCCACTGAAGAGGCTTTCATGAGAGGGCAGCCTTATTTGGAAAAAGCGATGCAGCTCGATCCTGATTTGCCCGAATGCCACCTTCATCAATCCTGGGTTTGTTTTCTGCAGGAGTGGAACTTCCCCGGGGCTTATCAGCATTTGAATCAACTCATCAAGAAAAGCCCGATTGTGGATGCTTATCAAAGTATGGCTTCGGTATTAGTAGCGGAAGCGAAGTATGATGCGGCCAAGAATTATTTGGAAATAGCCGCTCAGGTCGATCCGTTTTCGGCAGTTAATTATCATTTAAAAGGTTTTGTACTGTATTGCCAGGAGCGATACGAAGAAGCTGTTTTAGAGTTTGATCACAGCATCGAAATGAACCCGGATTTTACGGCGCCAATCGTATACCGGGGCATGGCTTGGTCACTCATGGGAAAAGCAAAAGAATGCCTGGATTTTTTCCAAAATTTCCCTCCGGATAAAGCGGAAGGAGATCTTTTGGCCTTAGGGGGAGTTGCCATGGGCTATTCCGCTTTGGGCATGGAAAAAGAAGCCTATAATGAGCTGGCAAAGCTAGAAGCCAAAATTGATACTCCTCTGATGGGGCGGGCCATGAACTATTTGATTTTCTGTAATGCCCTGCTTGGAAATTATGAAAAATCAATTGATTTTATTGAGCTGGGGGTGAAAAACCGGCTGCCCATGATGGTGTATTTGTACATCGATCCTCTGTTAAAATCAATTCGATCCCATGCCCGTTTTCAATCCTTGATGAAGGTCATCCTTGGCGAAAAAACGGCTTTTGATCCTGAACCAAAACGAAAATACAAGAAAGCTCTTTTTAGTGCGCAGGAACTAGAAGATTATCGCTCGGCATTAGATCGCCTGATGGCGGAAGAACAACCCTATCTCAATCCTGACCTGAGCCTGCGCGACCTGGCAAAATTAATGGATCTTCCTGCCAACTATTTGTCGCAATTACTTAATGAAGGGCTAGATAAGAACTTCTCCGAGTATATTAACTCTTATCGATTAGAAGCTTTCAAAACTAAAGCCGCAGAGCCTTCTAACCGGCATTTGACGATCCTGGCCCTCGCTTATGACAGCGGCTTTAATTCAAAGACGGTGTTTAATACTTTTTTTAAGAAAGTGATGGGCATGACCCCGAGTAAGTACTGGAAAATGGTGGTAGAATAGAACAGGGAGCAACAAGTATGCTATGCCTCTGGCATAGCATACTTGTTGCTCCCTGTTCTATTCTACCACCATTTTCCGAACCTCCTGACAACGTTCCAATTTATGAATTGGAACGATTCCGAGACTACTTCCCCCTACCTTTGTAGCGTATTAATTAACAAACCATTAAAACAAAATAAAATGAATGCGCTTACGATGAATGCCGTTGTTGTCACCAAATATGGATCTCCTGATGTACTGAAAGTACAAACGGTGGAAAAACCTCTTCCCGCTGGAAATCAAGTGCTTGTAAAAGTTTATGCAACTACTGTAACCGCAGCAGATACCATGTTGCGTCGTGCTGACCCATTTTTGAGTCGCTTTTTCTTGGGGCTCTTTAAGCCCAGTAAAGCGGTGATTGGTACGGGCTTTGCCGGCGTGATCGAGGCTTTGGGGCCGGAAGTAAAGGATTTTCACATCGGCGATGCGGTTTATGGTGAAACAGGGCTCAACTTCGGGGCCAATGCAGAATACTTGAGCATAGCTGAAGACGAAGTATTGAGCCGTAAGCCGGATAACATTAGCTTCGAAGAAGCTGCTCCGATTTGTGACGGAGTGCTTACTTCTATGAACTTTCTTAAAAATCTGGCGAATATACAACCTGGTCAGAAAGTGCTCATTAATGGAGCCTCCGGAAGTTTGGGATCAGCTGCTGTACAATTAGCGCGTTATTTGGGCGCCGAAGTTACGGGGGTATGCAGTTCCAGAAATATCGAATTTGTTAAATCCCTCGGTGCTCAGAAAGTAATTGATTACACCACCACGGATTTCACAAAAGGCGAGGAAAAATACGATTTTGTATATGATACGGTTGGTAAAAGTTCTTTTTCAAAAGCTAAAAATGTATTGACGGATACGGGGATTTACATGTCGCCTGTGCTATCGCTAAAATTACTCTTCCAAATGATGCTAACTTCCAAAAGCAAGGGAAAGAAAGCTAAATTTTCGGCAACTGGCCTGCAACCAGCTCCTGAGCTTCGGAAATTACTTGAGGAAATAAATTCTATCTATAAGGCTGGTGATATAAAAACAGTCATTGGCCGTCGGTATAGACTGGAAGAAACGTCCGAAGCCCACCGCTATGTAGATACTGGCCATAAAAAGGGAAATGTGGTTGTGTTAATTTAAGCGGATAAAGGCAGGAACCGCAGGTTGCTTCATAGCAACCTGCGGTTCCTGCCTTTATCCGCTTAAATTAGTTAGGTATTTATTGATATAAAAATCACTGAACTTAACCTCCTAAACCCTATCTTTGTCTTTAAAACACCCGCGGTTGGAAATTTTGAATAAAATAACCTTCACTGTTCTCTTCTCTGTTTTTATGCTTTCTGCTTCTTCACAAAACTATCTGGTGAAGAAAAAATCCTTCAATGCCGGCTCGGGGCTTTCCCATGATATGGTTCAGTCTTTTCATCAGGATCGGGAAGGGTTTATGTGGATCGGTACAAAATACGGATTGAATCGTTTTGATGGCCATGATTTCCAGTGGTTTACACGCGAGCAGGATGGTTTAAGTTCCAATAATATCGGGGAGATTTACGAGGATGGAAATGCTTGGTTGTGGTTAGTACATGTGGAGTATAAATTCCGGGTGCCTACTTTTTTTAGCATTGACCTCTTTAACCCAATGACTAATGAGGTGATCTCCTTCGATGAGCAGTTTCAGACAGACAAACCTTTTGAAGTTGCAGAACTTGAGAGCATTCGTACGCTTTTTTATCATCAATTGGTTTTTTCTACCAAAAGCGGAACCCATTTTCGACTTACTCCGGAGGGGAAATTTGAAAAATTGCCCCTTCAAAAAGAACTTAAAATACACGCGGCATTTAGTGAGGACCGTTTCTGGGGCTCCATCAATGGCCGCTTGATGGAAATGAAATGGAAGTATCCTCAGGTCTTTCCCGCTGGAAAAAGACCACATCGTTTTGGATATTAAAAGAGACGCCTTTGATAGGTTTTGGGTGCTCCATGGTTTTGAAGACCGGAGAATGAATAATGTGCTCAAAAATGCACGGATCTTCTTAATTTCAGATGATAAACAAGTAGAGATCCTGCAAGAAATGAATTTAGGCGACCCCCAGAACCGTTCATATTTTCCCTTCCATCGAAGAAAATACCGTAATGGTGTTTAGTGGAAAGATGTTTTTTGCGCTTGATGAAGCGCTTACGTTTCGTTATTTGGATGAAAAGGCACTCGCTGAAAACCCTATTCTATGGAATAGTTCCTTATTCATGGATCAGAGAGGGTTGTTTTGGTTTGGACATCGGGAGGGGTTTGAAATGATTGAGGTTCAGGAGTCCAGATTTAAGCAATTCCTCAAAAATGAAGGTGGAGATCCATTCCCTGCCCGGGGGGTAGCAGAGCATGGCGAGTTCCTGTTTGTGAATTCCATTCGGACAGGGGGCTTCATAAATACTCGGACGGGGGAGCTTTGGTCCTACAGCGATGCTTATCCACGCTTCGATAATAATAAGTGTTTTCCGATGGTTAAGACTTCCAATGGAGAACTATGGGTGGCTAATGATCGCTTATATCAGCTTGACGAGCAAGGAAAATGGATTGAGGAAATCAGTATTCATCCTTATAAATCCAAGAAGATATGGTCCTTTTTTCAGGATGCCTCTCAAACATTCTGGATCGGAGCGGGCCGGGATACCATCTTTTATTTTAATGCTTCTGAGCACGAAAAACCACAGCCTCTATTACAGTACAATGGCTTTGATGCCCTGCTGAATACCGAGAAATGGCATTTCCTCGAAGATAAACATGGCATCTGGATAGCTGCTCAGAATGGGCTTTACCTGCTGGATAAACAAAAAGGTATTATAGCCCGATATGGTGAACAAGAGCAAGGGGATCGCTTTTTACCGGCCAATCAGTTTTTTTATATTTTTAAAAATGATTCCGATCGCTTGTGGTTGGCTACCGGCGATGGGGGCTTGATGCAACTTGAACTGGATGCACAGGGAAAGGCTAAAATAATAAAGCATTTAACGCGTGCCAACGGCTTGCCTAGTAATGAGCTATACGCCATCTTTGAGGATGATTTCAAGCACTTTGGGATCAGTAGCGCCAATGGTTTGATTCAGTATAACCCCCTGGATGGAGAAATCAATGTCTACTTCGAAGAACAAGGCATTACAAACAAAGAGTTTAACCGCCTTTCGTCTTTTCAATCAGATACCGGAACGATTTACTTTGGCGGTTTGAATGGGGTTACTGCTTTTCAACCCGGGCATTTTTATAACCAAAAACCATACGATGCGCCTCTGAAAGCTTCTAATATTAAGCTTTTCTCCGGTAAAGAAGACCGCCTAATGGACCTGACGGAGATGGCGCTGAATGGAACTTCCATTCAGTTTTTCCCCGGAGATAAATACATGATATTCAATTTTTCTCTTCAGAATTATTTCCATGCCGAACGGGTAAAATACCAGTACCGGATCGAAGGACTGGGCAATGAATGGGAAACCCTGAACACCAATGTGTTTCAGCTTAGCGGGTTGCCCTATGGAGAATTTACCTTGCATGTGCGAGCCGGAGGGCAAGGAAATCAATTGTCTATCAATGAATTACGGCTTGGGATTGAGGTCCTGAAACCGTTTTATTTGACAACATGGTTCTTAATTGGCTTAGCTTTAGCACTAGTAGGAGCGGTTTGGTTGTGGTATTCACTTCGAATCCGGTCCTACCGGAAAAGACAAGTACAACTGGAAAAAATAGTAGCTGAACGCACGGAAAAGATTAGGCAGGATAAGTTGTTTATCGAAAAACAGGCCGACCAGCTCAAGGAAATGGATGAAATCAAATCGCGCTTCTTTGCAAATATTTCTCATGAATTGCGTACGCCGCTCACCATGATCCTGGGGCCTTTAGAAAGTGTTCTTAACAGGAATCAGCTCAAGCAGCGCGATTCTGTTCTTCTCCAGATGATGCAGCAAAATGGCCGGAAGTTACTCAGGCGTATCAATGAATTGCTGGATCTGTCCAGCCTGGATTCCAAAAAACTCAAAGTCGCTCAAAGCCCTGTCCGTTTGTATGCATTCACCCGGCAGTTGCTTGCTGCCTTTGAAAGTGGGGCAAATCTTAAAAATATTCAACTGACATTGGATTACCACCTGGATACAGCTATCCAGGCTTTGCTGGATGCGGATAAAGTAGAGAAAATTGTATCTAACTTTTTATCTAATGCGATTAAATTCACTCCAAAAGAAGGGCATATTCACGTGACCCTTTCTCAGCAATCCGGATACCTGCAAATTAGTGTCCGGGATACTGGTATGGGTATTCCTGAAGGTGAAGTAGAAAAGGTGTTTGATCGATTTTATCAGGTGAGAGGTAGCGATCAAGCATCCGGTTCGGGCATTGGCTTGTCTCTGTCTCGTGAATTGGCGGAACTAATGGAGGGGAAAGTTTGGGCGGAAAGTGCCGAAGGTCAAGGAAGTACTTTCTATCTCCAATTACCCCTGCGAGAGACTTTTGAAACCATCTCCCCCGATGAAGAAGCAGCGCCTGTTGCCAAACCAATTGCTTTGGAAAATACTGTTCAAAGTGGGCAGGACAGGATCCTGGTGGTAGAGGACAATCCAAGTCTGCTCAAATTTATCCGCATACTCCTGGAAGGCTATCAGGTGCTGACTGCCGAGAACGGAAAAGTTGCCCTGGATATACTTGCTGACTGCAAGCAAAAACAACAAACCGTAAATCTGATCATTTCTGATATCATGATGCCTGTAATGGATGGCTTTGAATTGTTGAAGGTGCTAAAAAATCATGAAGATTATCTTCATATTCCGGTTGTTATGCTGACTGCCCGCCAAAACCTGGAGTCTAAACTGGATGCGCTGCGCATTGGCGTAGACGACTACATGGTTAAGCCTTTTCAGGAAGCTGAACTGTTGGCCAGTGTTTCCAATCTGATAAAAAACAGCAGGGGGCGTACTAATGCAGAAGTTACCCAAGCAAATATCCCTTCAAAACAGACGAAATCTCCTGAAACGCAAACTACTCCTTCTGTATCTGCTGCTGACTTAAAATGGTTATCGGAAGTGGAAAGGCATATTTTAAAAAATATTGGCAACACTCAGTTCAGTATTTCGCAATTAGCGGATGAACTGGCCATGAGCACCCGGCGGTTTCAACAAAAAATCAAACAGATTAGCGGGCTTACCCCCAAAGAATACCAACGAGAGATTCAACTCGAACAGGCTCGCCGCGTCCTCGAAAGTGGAAGCGTTCAGAGTGTCTCGGAAATAAGTTACAAAATTGGTTTTAAAGATGCTCATTATTTCTCTTCTTTATTTCAAAAACGCTATGGGAAGAAGCCGAGCGAGTACCTGTAAAACTTACTTTTGTCGTAAAAAAAGGTACTGAGAAATGCGCAATTGCGCATTTCTCAGTACCTTTTTCCGATCTCTCAGCACATCTTTCGCACTTCTCCGGAAAGAATTACCCCATATTTGTTGTGTAATAACGATCACAAAATAAAACACAATAAATAGTCATGAAAAATTTGCAAATCACACTTCCAGCTCCTTCCGCAACTGCTACTAACGTTAAAAACGCTGAAAATGCTACCAATAACGTAGGCCAATACATAGTTGCCGTATTATGCTTAACTTTCTTTCCATTGATGTATTTGATTGGAAGTTTCTTAATGGGATAAAATAAAATATTCTCAAGAATCAGGGGTTTAGGTCACTCTAAAAAAGAGCCTGCCCAAAAGAAATTCCTTGTCGCCAGAACCGGGCAAGGAATTTCTTTTGGGCAGGCTCTTTTTTTTCGTTCTTTGACAAATTGTGTGGAGTTTAAAATGATAAAACCTGAATGCCCTGGAGGCTGAAGGGATTATCATTTTTAAACTCCACACAATTTGTCAAAGAACTTTTTTTTAATAAAAAAATCTCCCGGGGTGGTCACCAAAATGAATCTGCTCAACTAGTAAGTGAAATCAATTTTAAACAGAATAAAAAAGTTAAAAAATGAAATCACTTACTAATCTATTTTTATTAACAACTCTTTTATGCTCTCTTTTCTTCGTCTCTTGCTCAGACGATGATGCTATCGAACCAAGTCCGAAACCTTCTACTCAACATGAATAGACAGAAGATCCTGAAGAAGAAGAGGAGAGCCCGGCCATCATTAGCCTTTCAAAATCATTCGTCGTATTTGAATCGGATGAATGTTCACTGACAAATGAAAGCGAGTACACCACGGAAGAAATTTTTATTACAAACGCAGGCGATGGTCAACTTGGAGCAATTGATGCTTACATAAGTTATGAATTCGCCAACTCCAACTGGTTGAAAGCAACTCTGGCAGGAAATAAAATAACAGTTGTACCTAATGTTGATGGAATGGATAATTTAGGCGAAGGAGAGCATAGAGCGCTTATTAAGGTATATGCTGCTAATGCCGAAGAACATGAATCAATAGGAATATTATTATTTATCGAAAAAAGCAACAAAGGGACACTAGTCTATCGCTTTCACGTCACAGGAGCTTCTTCCCTTGGAACAACTGTTAACGTAAAGTATATTTGGCAGTCGGGTGGTATTACCAATTCAGGCATACCGCTTCAGCCATTGGAAAATGTAAAAGATGGTGATGAATGGGTAATTGATTGCTTTTACTCAGACGGTACTAAGCGATATTCAATGTCTAGTTGGGATTGTGATATCTCAATGCCTGGGTACGAAGGGGAATTTCTTTATGTGTACAATAACCAAATTAAAGTAATTGATGTGTATATCAATTGCTAACTTACAGAAACCGTCCAATAAACATGAGTCATCCCGAATTTTAAGGAATCCCATGTTGCCAAAATAATTAATAACAGAAGCTGTAAATCAATGCATTAGGACCGGCCTTATTCAATTTAGCTTTTTGAAAGGCTGGAAGCCGTTAAAAAATGAATACTGTTTGAGCCTTGGCGAGTTTATTCAT
>CAZHZT010000118.1:0-18512 GCA_964537285.1 uncultured Saprospiraceae bacterium
CGACTTCTGCACCAAGCACGTGGTACAACAACACATCAGCTAAAGCGCCGGTAGGGTCATTCAAAAGATCGTTCAAAAGTGCAGGATCAAGATTTGCGAAAGCATCATCTGTTGGTGCGAATACGGTAAAGGTACCAAAAGGATCGGATAGAGCACCAGCTAGTTCAGCCGCTACCACAGCAGTTTCTAGTGTGGTATGATCCGGGCTGTTCGTGATTACATCCAAAACAGTAGAACCGGGTACTAGAACGGCGTCTAAGACGTGAACCACACCATTAGTAGCGGTTATATCAGCAACAGTAACCTGTGCATTGTTGATAAAAACATTTCCGTTAGAAAGCGTAACAATTATTGAGTCACCATTAATTGTTGTCGCAATTTGTCCGTTACTAAGATCTCCTGATACCACAGAATCACCTAGTACGTGGTAGAGTAATACATCGGTTAAGGAGCCAGATGGATCATTTAGAAGTGTATCTAATAAACCGGCAGGGAGTGCTGCAAAAGCATCATCTGTAGGAGCGAAAACAGTAAATGGTCCATCGCCACTTAGTGTTCCGTCAAGTCCGGCAGCAACAACAGCTGTTTCCAGCGTGTCGTGATCGTTACTATTGACAATAATGTCAACGACCGTTTGTGCGTTTAGGGTGAAAGCGTAAAAAAACGCTAGAATCAAAGTGAGTAATCTAAACTTTACTTGCATGAAACAATGATTAAAAGGTTTAGTAATTGATTATATGGCAGGACTAACATGGAAAGGTCAAGCTGGTTTGACTAGTAGTATACATTTTTAATAGCTGGATGATTATAAGTGTTTGTATTGCTATTAGGAGTCAAACTGCCAATTAAGCATCGAACATTTTTAAAATAAATTGGTTAAATGCAGTTTTTTGTAATTAAAATGCATACTCTTATGAGGAGATGGAATTGAATTTTGTTGTCAAAAAAACATAATCTATACTTTGATTACTAACTTTTTTTTATAAGTTTATGGGTTCAAAATCAATCAAAGCTGATTGTATATGTTGTGCCCAATTTGTCAAAGAACTAAACTTATAAAAAGTACCTCCTTGTGAGTATTATTATATAATATAAAAGACTTGCTCTGTAGCTGCTGATGGACTGTATTTCATTTTGTCGCTGTTATTGAGAAGGTGTCTTTTTTGGAGAGAGGCACGCGGTAGCGTGCCTCTCTCCAAAAATAATGTTTTCTCTTGCAGGCAGCGACAAAATGAAATACAGTCCATCAGCAGCTACAGAGCAAGTCTAAAGTCTAAAAGATATCTAAATCCGATCTTGATGGCGGAAAGTTTTTCATTCTCAAAATCAAAGAAATTCAAGTTTAAAGAACTTAAGGTGTACTCATCTACCGAATGGTTGGCAGATAATAAAAAAAAGTATCGCCAGGTATTTGATCGATTTGAGACCACTTATGTGTATGCAGAGTTGTCTTTCCACAACAAATGCTTCGATGAAGAAGACTGGGAAATCGATGTTGAATTGCGTTGTTTCTCTCTTAAAAAAGGTCGTAAAGAAATTTGTTCTCTTCCTTTTAGACGAAAAGTGAGTCGTTATGATGATATTGTATATATCAGAGAAGGCTGGGGAAATAAAAAAGAGGGAGCCTTCTGGAAAAAGGGCACTTACTATTGGGAAGCATGGATCGAAGGCGAGAAGGCAGGAACAAAATACTTCTACATCGAAGATGCTGGTAACGATGGTGAATTCTGGGACAACGCCTACGTGGATGTTCAGTCTCTAAGATTGTATGAAGGCCCCTACGATGACATTATAGAAGATGACCGCATTTTCTATAAATGCTTTAGTAGTGAAGAAACCCGCTACATTTATATTGAAATTATACTGCGTAACCTCAACGGCAACAAAAGCTGGCAATGTGAATTGTTTACAAAGTTTTACAACGATGCACGCGAACTAAAAGGTCAGGTGGTTCGTCTTCAACGCGTAGAACGAAAAGATGAATTGATCAAAATATCCGCAGGTTGGGGATCTAATGTAAAAGGCTCCTGGAGAAAAGACCGCTACACCGCTGAATTGGTGTTTATGGATAAGTTGCTTGCTATTGTTCCTTTTGAAGTTGATGAAGATTTTGAAGAAGGAACAGCGGGCGTGTTATTACCTAATCGCCAGGCACCTGTTATCCTTACACCTGAAGATGATATCTTCGAGTCCTTTGACGAGGTAATGGATCGTCTTGATAACCTAATCGGGCTGCATGAGATTAAGCAGAAAGTAAGGGATCATGCCCGTTATATTCAGTTTCTCCAACTGCGTCGTGAAATGGGCTTCGAAGAAAAGGATGAAGTAAATGTACATTCTGTTTTCATAGGAAACCCGGGTACCGGGAAAACAACCGTTGCTAAAATGATGGGCAAGCTTTATCGCAAAATGGGCTTGTTATCAAAAGGACATGTGCATGAAGTCGACCGGGTGGATTTGGTGGGAGAGTATATTGGCCAAACAGCACCTAAAGTTAAAGAAGCCATTGAAAAGGCTAGGGGAGGAGTACTTTTTATTGATGAAGCCTATGCATTAGCAAGATCCAATGACGATAGCAAAGATTTTGGCCGGGAGGTTATCGAAATCCTGGTTAAGGAAATGTCCAACGGAAAAGGTGATCTGGTCGTTATTGTGGCGGGCTATCCCAAAGAGATGAAACATTTTCTGGATAGCAACCCTGGCCTAAAATCTCGCTTTAAACTCTATTACGAATTTTCTGATTACCTTCCGCAAGAGCTTTCTAAAATTGGGGAATACGCCTGTATCGAAAAAGGTGTTGAATTGACTTCCAAAGCCAGAGCAAAAATCGATGATGTCATCGTGGAGTCTTATCGAAATCGGGATCGATCATTTGGAAACGCACGTTTTGTGTATGATTTGATCGAAAAAAGCAAGATTCAATTAGGCCTCCGTATCATGTCCGATGATCAAAACCAGGATTTTACGAAGGAAGAACTTTCCATTATCAAGGTGGAAGATGTCGAAAAAATCCAGATCAAACCGAAAAAAGAACTACCTCATATCCCAACTGATGAGTACTTATTGAAAATAGCTCTTGAAGAACTGGATAGCCTCATCGGTATGCAAAAAGTGAAAGAACAGATCCACGAACTGGTTCGATTGGTTCGGTACTATCGGGAAACTTCCAGGAATGTGCTGAACAGCTTTTTCCTCCATACTGTTTTTGTTGGAAATCCGGGAACAGGAAAAACGACCGTGGCCAGGATACTCTGTAAGCTTTACAAAGCACTTGGTGTGCTTGAACGAGGTCACATAATAGAAACAGATCGGCAGGGCCTTGTAGCCGGATATGTAGGCCAGACTGCCATCAAGACTTCCGAAAAAATTGACGAAGCTCTGGGTGGTGTTTTGTTCATCGATGAAGCTTATTCCCTTACTATGCGCACAAGTCATCAGGGAGACTTTGGCGATGAAGCCATTCAAACGCTACTCAAGCGAATGGAAGATCAACGCGGCGCTTTCTTTGTCTTTGTAGCTGGATATCCGGATAATATGGAGGCCTTCCTGAAAGCAAACCCCGGCTTAAGCTCCCGCTTCGATAAAATATTGAATTTTGAGGATTACAGCCCTGAAGAGCTTTATGCTATTGCCGGACAAATGCTGGATAGAAAAGATTTTATATTGACCCCGGAAGCTGGTGAGCACCTGAAGAAGTACCTTGCGCATGTCTATGATTATCGCGATAAATACTTTGGAAACGCTCGTACCGTAAGAAATGTGGTTAGTGATATCATCAAAAAGCAAAACCTTCGCCTGGCCGAATTGTCAGATGGACGACATGGAGCAGAAATCAACAACCTAATTGCCATCGAGGATGTTGCTAATCTTAAATTGGATAAATCCGACTTTGTATTCAACAAAAAATCAATCGGCTTCCAGTCAAAAGCTAATCGTTGATTGCGAGGAACGGGAAACGGTCAACGGTAAACGGGGAACGAAAATATTTTGACGAAGGTTGTAAAAATAGTTCATTTGAGTGTTCGAAAAGTTATTCGCTGCCTCTGGAAGGATTGTTTTTTGGATCCTCTTTTCTCAAAGAATCACAAAAATTAGTGCTATGAAAGTTTTCTACCCTCTTTGTTTCTTCTTGGTTTTTCCATTTTTTACCTGGTCCCAGGTGTCTATGAATATGAATTTGCTTGGATTCTATGATCCAGCTCCGCCTCCTGGTCAGTCAAATCAAACGTACAACGATTGCTGGGGATACCACGACCCATCTACTGGTAAGGAATATGCTATACTCGGAGGATGGAACCCTGGAAAAGTTATATTTGTCGATGTAACCAATCCGGCCAACCCAACCCTGGTAACTGAATTTTCTAATGGTAGCGTTCCTGGATTGAATATGAGTAATCCTGCCTGGAGAGACTTTAAAACATACAATGGATATTGCTACGCTGTTTCTGATTTTGGTGCAGAAGGTATGTTGATTTTTGATATGAATACTCTTCCGGGAAGTGTTACTTTTGTAACCCAAACTTCTGCCTTTTTTACCAGAGCTCATAATATATTTATCGACACAAATAGTGGGCGCTTGTATGTCGCAGGCTCAGATACGCAAGCACAAGGCTTAATTGTCCTTGACCTCACAGCAGATCCGGAAAATCCTACTTTGTTATCTAGTAAGAATTTAACTGGTCAGGGAGGAGGAGGATATGTGCATGATCTCTATGTTCGCAATGATACTGCTTATTGCTCGCATGGCACTAGTGGCTACTATATCTGGGATTATCGTTTTCCTACTGATGTGCACTGCCCGCAAGCGATCGGTTCATACCAGATTTCTGGTTATAACCACAGCAGTTGGCTTACAAATAATGGTGATTATGCCTTCGTTGCTGAAGAGGTGCCTACCGGGCTACCTTTGGCAGTATTAGATATCTCTGATATGCTTAATATTTCACTGGAAACTACCTTTAACGACCCGCTGAATGCGCCTTTGAATAATACTCCGCACAACCCCTTTGTACTGGATAGCTTGCTCATCGTTTCCTATTACGAAGATGGGGTGCAGATCTTTGATATTTCGAATCCTGTAGCTCCTCAATTAGTAGGTTATTATGATACTTACCCTGACAATGGAAGTACGTACACGGGCTATGAAGGCTGCTGGGGGGTATACCCATATCTTCCTTCCGGAAATATTATTGCCTCTGATATTGATTACGGCCTGAGAATGTTGGAATACGATCCTGCCATTCTTCCTGTTGAACTGATAGCGTTCAATGCAGAAAAAATCTCCAATGATAGAATCGAAATAATTTGGACAACGGCTACCGAAAAAGCTTTATCGCATTTTGAAGTAGAGAGAAGCGGAGATGATCTTAACTTTAAAACCATTGCTAACCTGAGCCCTAGTGGCGGAAATGAACCCGCCCGATACGATCTTATTGACCCTGCTCCACGTCCTGGCCTGAATTATTATCGCCTTAAAAGCATTGATTACGATGGTTCCTTTACATATTCGAAGGTGGTTCAGGTGGAAATAACGGCCATCGAAGCCAGAGTATGGCCAACCGTATTGAATAATACCAGCTTTTTTAACACTTACCTGCCTGAAGGAGGAAAATTGTCTGTATTCAATACTGCCGGGCAGTTGATTCTGGAACAAGAAATCAATGAATTTGATCTGATTAATGTTGAAGGATGGAATGCAGGCCTTTATTATCTTCTCCTGGAAAGGAACGGACAGCAAGAAGTGCTGGAGATTATTAGGTAACCTGAATTGGGTTGCCTGGATTGCAAATCCTCGCGAGCAGTGCAAGTCACAGCTCGCGAAGACTTGCACTGCTCGCGAGGATTTGCAATCCAGGCAACCACAAAGAGCTATTTATACCGGTTCCACAAGCGAAGCATCATTTTCACTTACCTTATTCACTCTCTGCGAAACGGCATAAGCCATCATTTCTTCTTCAGGATAAGGCTGGATCATTTCCACTAATTCCTTCATTGGAATCTCATCACTCAACCACAACTGCTCCTGCTCAGAGAGCAAGATTGCCGGCATTCGATTGTGAATAGGCGCTACCAGTTCATTGGGAGGCTGTGTGAGCAGCGTAAACGAGAATATAGTGACATCCGTTTGTGGATGACGCCACGATTCCCATATCCCTGCAACATTGAATATTCCCTGCGTGCTAAGTTGAATGCGATAGGGAAACTTTTCTTTTCCTTCTCTTCGCCACTCATAAAATCCATCAAACGGAACTAAGCATCGACGATATTTAATGCCTCGAAACGAAGGCTTTTCCAGAACCGTTTCAATTCGGGCATTGATGAGTTTATACCCAATCTTTTCATCTTTAGCCCAAAACGGAATCAGACCCCATCTGAAAAATTGGATGGCTCCCGGCTCCGTATTGGTTACAATAGGATGCACGTGCGTAGGGGCTACATTAAAGTTAGGCAACCTTTCCCGGATCATTTCCTCCGGGAAAACAAACTTTGCCTGTAGCCTTTCTTCAATTTCCTTATTTGTCTTGGTAAGAGTGGCTCTTCCGCACATGAACAATTAGAAATTTCCTAAAATTTTCTTTTTTAAATCATTAAACTCATCTTCGGTGATGATCCCTGCATCCTTAAGTTCCCCCAATTCTTTTAATCGTTGAAGGGCACTACTTTGACTATCTGCTGCTTTTGGCTCGGGCTCCCTGGTCGATTCTTCTGTTTCCTGTTGATTTTCTTCCTCAAAATCATCTACTACATCTTTCTTTTTCCAGTTTTTTACAATTTCCTTTCCTTTTTCAAATTGCTCATCGTAAAGCTTTTTCAGTCGTCCGACTTCGAAATCAAGTATAGTTCCACCTGTTGAAAAATGGGTTTTAAATACTTGCCCGAGAGCGTATGTGGAAGCTCCGGCAAAAATGGAAGAAGTGGCTCCGCCAATATATGGGCCAACTACAGGAATCATTTTCACCAATCCTCTTGCACCTAAACGAGCTAAAGTTGAGGTCGTTAGCGAAGTTACAATGGCTTTGCCTTCGGTTTCTTTGTATTCTATCCCGTAAGTCTTACACAATTGTTTGATCATATCCATTTGTACCAAACTGACGGCTAATACATCAACGGCAATAATGGGAATTAAACCGCCTCCCATTGACCAGATTACGTGATTGCGAATTACGGTGTCAGCGTGGGCACTCTTATCACTTTTCTTATTTTCACTCATTATTTTCTTTTTTAAAAAAGAATACATTTGTTCTTTCATAAATAAACTTTGATAAACACGCATACGAACTTAAGCTATATTTACAGGCCATCCCAATTCATTCGACTTTACTAGAAAATTATCCGACCAAGCATAGAGGTTCATTTTTATTTAATGAACCTCTACGCTTATACCTTCTGAATGGCTTGTAAATTCTGGTGCATACATACACTGTATCGTAGTGATTCCGTTCGAGAAATCCCCCCGGTGAATAGCTCTTAGCGGATATTCGAAAACATAAGTGCCTCGAGGTAAGTATTCTATGAAGAAATTGGTAGATGCATCGCGCGTACTTTCATAATAGCCGAGACCACCTTGCCATTTGTATTGACTCAACACGTTCATAGGCTCAAAGCCGGATGCACGCATATCTTTCATATGGACGTATTCCATTGGCCGGTCCACCCGGATTTCGATGCGTACCACCACCTTATCGCCAACCGCAACCGAAGAAGCATCTTGAACCGGATTTAGAACAGGACCGCGATCAGTAAGGGATTCGGTAAATAAAGACTTCTTAATCGTTAATGGTGTTTCTTCAAAGGTTTTGATCTTATCCAGATCTTCAAAGTATTGCCAGTATACAGCCCCCCATGCGATGTGGCTGTTAGGATTTTCAACTGTAATCTGAGCCATGTCTTCATTTACCTCATCACCTGCCCATTTTTGTTTGAAATATCCGGTACCCGCTTCCCTGTAGCGGCCCTCCATTTCAAGTTTTTTACCACCGATGCTAATATCGACGGGAGCTTCCTCCAAAAGCCAGTTGTCTCCGTTCATAAGAAGGGCATAAACTGCGGCAGAAGTTGCTTTAGTCGTTTTCCAGTGATTTGTTTGTTTATTTTTTAATAACCAGATTTTTAACTCGTCTACAGCTTCGGAATCATTGGTTACCTCGGCAAAGGCTTCAATAAGTAAGGAATGGCTTTCAATTGGTAATTGATACCAATTGTAACCATAATCGGCTTTCCAGTAACGTCCTAGCTCTGGATGCAGCATAGAGCGTTCTTTTAATGAACGGATAATTTTTGCGGCGGTGTCTTGCTCATCATTGCGGTGGAGAGCCAGAGAGAGCATTCCTTCCAAATAGGCCCCCTTGTTGAGCCAGTATTTTTCTGCTTGTCCTAAGTAGTATTCATGAACCTTTTGGGTCATGCCACTGAGCTCATTATTAGGGTAGAAAGAGCGGGTGTATAAGTAATGTATTTCCAGGTAGCCCAGGTGGTCGTCTTCCCAGGTGGTATAGCCCTTATTTACTCTGCGTTGTAATTCCTGATATTGTTCTACGATCTTTTGATCAATAAATTTTATGGCTTTATTACTGATCCGTTGGGGATTACTCTGAGAAGAGTTAACCACTTGTGTCGCATTGAGTTTTGAAAGGTGACCAATACCTTCTGCAATGTATTGAGTAATATACCAGCTGTCACGCGCTCCCGGGAACCAGGAGAACCCACCGCCAGGAGATTGCCTTTCTTCAAGCTCGGCCAAGGCTTGTGCTTGTTCGTCGGCCATGCGATTGAGGTCGAATAACAGAGCGATGTTTTTCTTTTGTTGCTCTTCATTCTGGGCGTTGAGCACCCAGGGTGTTTCTTCCAGGAGAGCAGATTTAAGCTCCTGGTTTTTACTTAAATTACTCAAAAATGCTGAACTGCCCTGATCTTCAGGCATATTTCGCCATTGATCGAAAACTTGTTTTATACGTGGATGGGAATTTGCCACGCTTGTGGCCAGCGCATTCGCGTAATAGCGATTGAAAATCTGCTCTGAACACTCGTAGGGATATTCCATTAGGTATGGAAGTGCCTGCACAGCATACCAGGCTGGGTTAGAAGTGAATTCTAAAGTGTAAGAATGATTCTGAAGACTTTCTGAACTACTTCCACTTTTTAAACTTTCAAACACAAAGCGTTTCTTTTCTTTCCCTCTTACTGCCAGTGGTTTGGATTCGGTAACCAGCATCCGGTTCGTTAATACCGGAAGGGCATTCTCTTCTCCGTCTGCAAAATTACCCGATTTAGCTTTTACCCGGTAGATTAAGGCGGAAACCTTAGCTTTCGGAACTTCAAGCTCCCAATGGACAACAGTGGATTGTTTTCCTTTTACTTCAAATGCTTTTTGATTTTGACTTAATCCAAAAAGTTGATTTACAGGCTGCATGCTTATGGCGTCAAAAAGTTCCAGTGTTGCCTGGCCGCTAAGTAAATCTTCTGTAAGGTTGTTGATCTTTGCCGGAAAGCTGATCTTATCTCCTTCCCTGAAGAAGCGAGGGGCATTCGGCAAGATCATCAGCTCTTTTTGTGTGACAATCGTTTTTTCAGAAAAAGCATATTCAAGGGCTTTGGTATGTGCAAAAAGTTGCAGTTTCCAGCGCGTAAGGGCTTCTTTCATTTTGAATTCTATCAACACATTTCCTTCAGCATCCGTTTTTAAGCTTGGCAAAAAGAAGGCGGTTTCTTCCAGGTTTGTCCTGATGGGTTGTTCAACGGTTGTTTCCGGATCTTTGGTTGAGTCATCGCTATCATAAGATAAGCCTTGTTCCATATCAGCATTCGCATCTACTTGGTCAGAAAGAGGCTCCTCAGCAGCTGCTGTTTTGACTTCGGCATAAGCAAATGCTCTAGTACCTGCCTTTTCCATACTAAGAGATATTCCGTCTGCCTGGCCGGCTCTTCTGGAACTAAGGAAGGCAATTCCTCCATACCCAGGATAATAACCATGCCAGTTGAGGCTAGGATATATTCGACTCGGAACTTGCTCAAATACAGTACTTCTGTAATAGCTTAAGCCTCTGGACCGGTTTCCTTCAAACCCTTTGGGCTGCATATCAAACATCATGGAAGAAGTAGGGTAGAAATGCGCATTCCATTGATGCGCAGTAAAGGCATCTAAAGAAGCATCGTACATAGAGGCTACCAGTTCTGCCGCTACTTTCTCTTTTCCGGGGCCGCTAATTTTGATCTGCCATTTTTCATCTGCTCCGGGTTGTAGTTTATCTCTGAAGCTCAGGTATTCAATATTCAGCTGCTTGTTGGACCAAGGAACGCTGATCGTACCAGAGCCTTGATAGCTGCGATTATGCTTCATGAAACGCCAGTGATAATGAAAACCACCACGATGTTTTTCTTCAATAAGCTGCTCAAAGGATTTTATTCCTTTCAATTCATTCCAACCGGCGGAAGTGATTTTTTTATCGTGTTCCCATTCAAATAACAGGTTGATAGGCTTCATTGATGAGCCTAATTTTAAGGAGGCAGTTTCTCCTACTTCGCAGGTGTTTTTATCTAAATAGAAAAAAGAATTTTCACTATCGGGTACTTCTTTTTCATTTGGATCAAATAAACTAAAATATTTTTTAATTTCTAATTCGGATCCAAATTTGTCTTTTGTTTTTAAAATTAGTTTGTATTGACCAATAGGCCATTTACCTGAATTTAATTCAAGCGTTTTATTTTCAGCTGTATTGAAACTCGTTTCTAACAATTTTTTAGAAACCGGCCAATTTTGGGGCAGATGTTCATCTCCATACGGGTCATGAGGAAAATCCTTACGGAAGGCTTCTTCTGAAATGATTTGGGTGTCAGGTAAAGGCCAGTAGCGTTCCCGGAAGTCATTCTCAGGCGCATCAAGTAAAGCAATTTCTATCTCGCCTTCAGCTGGTTCGAATTGACCATTCAGGTTTTCTGTAGTTAGCTCAAGCGCCTTAAACGTTGCTCTGTTCATTTCTTCCTGAATATTGACATCTACTTTCAGTGCTATATGCCCGGCTGAGACAATTGTTTGAGAAGATTGTGTTTCGCCTGTAATATCAACAACCTCAGCGTAAACCGTGTAGTCAAATTGCGGTTTCCGGCCTTTAGGAATGGATCGGTCAGGCAGGGCGATGAATTTGATGTCAAAGTTCCCTTCCTCATCTGTTTTGGATTCGCCATTGGCAATTTCAGTATCTTCAGTGGCCCCTGGTCGATAAGAGAGATAATACCAGTAAAACCAATAGGGATATCGAACCCTTCTAACAACTCTGTACTTGACTGTAGCGCCGTCTACTGGACTGCCGGCATACATCATGGCTGTTCCCTTCACATTGACTTCCTCGTCAAATTTATAACTTCCTTCGACAGGTTTAAATTGAACTTCAAAGCGGGGTCTTTTATACTCTTCCACTCTTAAATATTGCCGATCATTGCCTTTGTTGGACTGGATATACATTTGGCCTAATAACCCGGAACGGGGAGCAATGAAGCTTCCATTCACGGTTCCAAAATCATTGGTTCTTAATTTTAAACTTTCTACTTTTTGGTAATTCGCATCGTAAAAGGTGATTTCTACTTCCTGATTACTCAAAATCTTTGGTTGGCCTTCTCCGTCTTTTTCAGTAACAACTGCTTTGAAGTAGATTGTCTGCCCCGGACGATAAATAGAACGATCGGTGAAGAAAGTCGTTTGAGGGTTTGACATTGACTCCGTCCAGCTTCCATATCCATAATAATTTTCGTTTAGGGAAAGTACATCCTGCCCTTTAGAAAAAATTATCCGGTAGGATTTGTTTTCCCTCAGATTGGTTTTAATATAACCCACACCGTCAGAGAAAAACTCACGTTCTTTTTTCCAGCGTTGTCCCAGAAGACCGTTTTCCCGGCGGAAAATTTCCGCTTTAACGCTCGATAAGGGGGTTCCGGTTTCTCGATCAGCTACATAAAACTCCCACGCCTGGTCCCGGTTATTTCGAACCCAATAACCAATACGGGAAATTTGAAACTGCTCGTAGTGAAGGATTGCTTCCGGATCCGTTATAGAGGGTAAAGTAGAGCAAGTAAGCACATAATTACCAAGTGGAAGTTCAGGGATCTTAATTTCTGTAGAATGACTGTGATAGTCGCCATCATTGGGAAGGTCAACGATCCATTCTTTGTAAGGATTGATTTTTTCTAAATTTTCCGGCAGCTCAGAGCGTCGCATCTCTCTTATTTTATCTGCTTCATCCTGATCAACAGCCAGTAATCTAAAATGTGCTTTAGTTAGGTTTTGATGTTGTATTAAAGCCAGTTGCGGTTTTTCAGGAAGATTGACTTCTTCAATGGTGAATTGTATAGAAGGGACTTCGATTTCTGCTTGTATGCGCTTGCAATGTGCTGCACCATAAGAAGTGGGATAAGCCTTTATAGCCTCTTCGCAAATTTCGTGTGCTGTTCTTTTACTCCACTTGTACGCATTGTCTATACCAGCTTTGTATTTGCTGGATTGAGATAAGTGCATTCTGGCAAGTTTAGCACTAATTTCCGCGTAGCTTTCATGATTGCTGTATTTAGATCTCAATGCTTCAAGGGCAGATAAATAAAGAGCATCTTTGTGCCCCTGTATTCCTTTTTGATAGGCGAATTCCAATCTTTGAAGGTCAGCATCAACAAGGGCTGCTTTTTCGCCTTGTTCAAGCCGAAAAGACAGAAGCTGTTGATATATTAAAAGGGCCTGAAATTCAGGTGCATCTTGTTGTTGAGCAGTAAAGGTATGTTTTATGAACGTTTCTAAGGGAGCAAAAGCCTGATCATCGGAAAGGTAGAAGGAATAAGATGGTTTAGTCAGATATGACCGTTGATTACTCAATTGATTTAGCGCACGATGTACGAGAAAGTCATATAAAGTAGGACGGAAGTTGGAGGTGTTTTTCCCCTCATCCACAATACTTTGAAAGTCATTTAAATCTACTTTTTTCAGCTCATCATTTTCGATAGAAGCAAACAGTAGTTTCCGGCTTTCTTCCGTGAAATCAGCCGGGGTCCAGGCAAGAAGATCTTCGGGAAGGTCTCCGGTTGTGGTACTGCGATTAGACAACCTCCATTGGTTATTATCAAGGTATTGAAGATAAGCTTCTGCCAGAATGGATTGCAGGATGGGGCGAGCCGGAAACTCAGTCATATCGATTTCCTTGTTCAGGCCAATCATGGCCTGAACAAGGCCGTCTTCCTCTAACTGGCTGATATATTTACTTTGATATAAAAGGCATTTGACCAGCTGAGCCGGGTTATTAGACGATTTTACTTTTTTATACAATTTTTTGACCTCTTCAAAGGCAGAGCGCGGGAGCCCTTGTTGCTCAAGAGAGTCAATCGTTTTCCACTCTTTTGTAAAAGGGTCATTAGAGAAATGATCCATATAATGGGTTTCGTTTTTGTTTTGAAATTTAAAATTAAAAAAGATTATAGAGATTAAACCCAAGACGATAAAATAAATGGGAAGGTTTTTCATGGATTTATTAATGTATTTTATTCATGATCAAAATTGATGCTTTCGACAATTGAAACTTGTCCAAGTTAGTATTTCATTACATCTGTTTAGATGACAAATGTTAGCAAAAGGCACTTTGTTTTAGGTATTTAACGCATCTTTAACTTGATTTCGTACGAAAAGAAGTAGAGGTTTTAAAGTTTAGAGAGCATTAGCTCTTCCAAAAGCTGTGCCAGCAGCGAAGTAACTTAGCCTGTCGGCGCCAGCCAAAGGAAAAAAATTAGGAAAAGCGGGAAAGATCAACGGAAGGATCAAGTGCCGTCCCATGGCATAAATGATTAGTAAAATGCTCCGCCCAAAAAGGACTCAGTGAAGCGCCTTTAGTGCCCATTCCGTTGAAAATGTATAAGTTGGGAAGCTCCGGATGCCGGCCTATCAAGGGCCTCCGGTCTTTAATCGCAGGCCGGATAGCTGCCCGGCGGTCAATAATTTCATATGGAATACGCAGAGATTCTCTCAGCTGATTTTCTAATTCTTCCTGCTTTTCTTTGGTAGTTGCGTAATCCAGTTTTTTCCATTCATAAGTAGAGCCAATCCAATAAATATCCTTTTGTGGAGTAGGGACAATGAAAAGGCGGCCAAGCTTAAAAATGTGTTCAAAATCTGCATTTGGAATATGGGCTAGTAATATTTCGCCTTTAACCACATCAAAGGGAAGAAACTCGAAGAAAGGATTGATTCTACCCCTGTCGCCCTCACAAAAAATAATAGCCTTAGCACTTATATGTTTGTACTCAATACGATCATCGGTAAAGGTCAATTGGGCGTAATCAAAATTCTCGGGAAGCAGCAGGTTTTCAATTATCAGGTGTTTGCGATAAATACTGATCAGAATTCCAAGGTCAACATGGCCTCCGCCCGTAATTTCCCCGCACAATCCATTCAGGTTGAGTTTTTCTTTCAGATCAGCTTGTATCGATGGTTTTTTAAGATAGGTGAGGTATTCTTCCTGTCCCATTCTCAGATACCATTGATTTTCTTCCTTTACATTATGCATCCTGCGGATGATGCTTCTTAGGTGCAGAAGGGGAGTGCTTAACAATTTTTCCAACTCGCGGTAAGTACTGATTGCTTTGGGGAGTAAATCGTCTATTCGCCAACTTTTGACCAATAGTTTTCCGGTTACCGGATTTAAGATGCCGGCAGCCACCGACGAGGAAGCGCCCTCATGGCCTTTATCAATCAATAGCACATTTTTGCCTTCCGCCATTAAATGGTAGGCAAGCATGCTTCCGGCGATTCCCTGGCCGATTATCAGATAGTCCGTTTTGACTGACGACATAAATCCTATTTTTCAACATAATTTTCCTTGTAATCGGACCAAGGCGTATTCTTGAAACTATCCGTAGCAAAGAAGGATAGCATCATCAAAAATTCTTCAGCAGGGTGAAATCCGGGAACAGGTTGAATGACTTGCAGGTTTTCGTCTAGAAAAACTGTAGAAGGGTAGCTCATTCTCCCACGCAATATTTTTGATGCAAGGGTATGGTGTTTTCTGGTTTTATTGAACCGGAATACTTGCCCGTTGAATTGAATGTTCTCTCTGTGCTCGGCATTGAACTTGATGCAATAGTAGTTCTCGTTTACATAATCAATAATCTTTTCATGATTAAAGGTCTGCTGGTCCATTCGCTTGCACCAGGCACACCAGCTTGTGTAGACATCCACAATGACTTTCCGTTTTTCGGTTTGGCTTGCTTGTTGGACATCCTCCCAGGTCATCCAATTGATTTGCGAAAAGGAAGGTTTGGATATACCTGTTATTATTAGTATTGTGAACAGCAAATATTTTTGGCACATATTGAAGCAATAACTTAATTTAGTTTTCCCATTGATTAGATTGTAAAAAACAGCAATTTTCATGACAATGCTGTGCAAAAAAAGGACTTTAAAATAAGTTTAACAGCAAAAAATACTTCTGAAAACGCTTAACCGGAAACGGAGAACGAGAGAGAAGGCAGCTTTTAAGGCGAGAAAAAGATGACTTCATCATTGGAAATGGAAAGTTGTTGCAGTTTTTGTTTAGGGAAGATTGGGGCTTTTACGCCCGAGTGAAGAAATTTATCCGTATATATAATGCGTGCTTCTTGCCACAGGTTCTGCTCAACGAAGCTATGGATTAATTGAGCGCCGCCTTCTACGAGGAGAGTCGATTTTTTTGCTTCAAACAATAGATTAAGTATTTCCGGCAGAAGATTTTTATCAAAAGGCAGGGATAAGAATTGAGTATTGGGGTAAGCAGGGAAAGGGGGAACGGACTGTGTGACCACCCAGGTAGGGGATTCGCCATCAAATAAATGAAGACCGGGCGGAAGGTTGAGGTGTTTGTCCAAAACGATTCTTAAAGGGGAATGGCCGGTGAAAAAGCGATTGGTGAGCCTGGGGTTATCTGTAAGAGCTGTATTTGTACCGACAATGATGGCATCTGTTTCGCTGCGCCATTTATGCGTAAGCCTCTTGGTATAGGCATTACTCAGCCATACTTGTTGTTCCTTTTTTCCTATAAATCCATCTTTAGATTGTGCGAATTTAAGGATAATGTACGGCTTTTGGTGGGTAACAAAGTGATTCCGAATACGGCTTGCATATTGAGAATCAGGGAGTTCATCCATGATCATTACTTCTATGCCGGCAGCTCTGAGCCTTTGTACTCCTTGTCCGGAAACCCCTGGGGTTTGATCCAATGATGCGATTACCACTTTTTTTATCTTTTCTCGTATAATAAGGTCCGTACACGGAGGCGTTTTACCATGTATACAACAGGGTTCCAGTGAAACATATAAGGTGGATTGAGAAATCAAATGCCGATTGGAAGGATGGACGCTGTTAACGGCATTGACCTCAGCATGGGCAGCCCCGTAAGCCTGATGGTAACCTTCACCGATAATCCGCTCCTTGTGTACGAGAATGGCTCCAACTGTTGGATTCGGAGAAGTGTAACCACTTCCCAACATAGCCAGCTGAAAGCATCTTTGAAGGTAAGAGGAATGAATATTGGAATGCATTAAATTTTTATTTTTAAATTAAGAAACAAATACTTACATTTGCGCTGCTATTAGCAAATCTTAGGATAATTCTTGAATTATCTGGTTTTTTCAATACAATATTTTATTATTTCTTTGGGTTTAATTCATTTAATTTGGTATCTTGAGAAAATGTTTGATCAAAATGTTTTTTGCTTTCTACCAATGAATCAATAATGGACTAATGCTTCAAATGAATTGACAGATATTTTACCACCAACACCCCTAAATCCGCCAGGAATTCCACCCAACGCATCTTTTGATTCTGCGAAGAATGAAATTTATGGCTCTTAAAGACCCGTAATTATCAAAGACAAAATTATTTTTTAATTCGTTAACAAAAAAATCTAGGAAGTGCTGTATAAAGTGAAATTGAAGAATGCCGATGAAAACGTGCTTCTTGACGATCAGGTTTATGAATATCTCACCAACGACCCCTACTTTAAAAGAGTAAAACTGATCGATAACCTCCGCCGCCACTCCAGTGGCTGCGCAGTATTTCAAAAAACCTGGAAAAAAGCAGATGGGACCTACAAAACGGAAACCATCTACCTGCACAAACTTATTGCCGAAAAGTTTTTGACTACAGAGAAGTCTAATACCAATAACCTGGTAGGGGCTAAAAACGGCAACAAACTGGATTGCCGCCTCGAAAACCTGGTATGGCGTTCCCGCTCTGTGGCTAGCCGAAAGCGCAAAACCACCAGCAAATGTGGCTATACAGGTGTGTACAAGGAAAATAACCGCTACCGGGCCGTAATCTCCGTTAACCGAAAGTCCGTACATATAGGTATGTACGATACTCCTGAAGAGGCTGCCCTGGCCTACAACAAAATGTCCAGAGAACTCTATGGCGATAATGGTAAGATCAATGTGATTAAGAAGAAGCCAAAGAAATTGGCTAATAAATAGAGCAGCAGGATAAAGAGGCTGTCTTATAAGTAGCTTCGTTGCGCTTGGCAGGAAATTTTCTTTTTTGAGAGGCGTTCTTTTTAAAATTTTTACTAAAAATTTTAAAAAGAACGCCTCTCAATAGATAATACTCCTCCCGAGCCAAACGAATTACTTATAAAACAGCTCCTTTATCCTAAAGTTAACTTAAGGCCTCTTAGTTCAACGGATAGAACAACAGTTTCCTAAACTGTAGATGGCGGTTCGATTCCGCCAGGGGCTACTCACCTGAATATGAGGAAATAATCAAATGTATCTTTATAGCCTGCCAACCGTATAAGGAAGAAGTTGATAATTATTTTAAAAAATTATTGCCAAGTTATTTTCGATAACGAGGTTTTTAATTACATTTGTAGCGGAGTAGAAATAAACGAACGGAATTTTTCCGATAAATTTTTTTTACTATATTTATAAGCCCATGAAATTTAAACGAACTGAGATGAGATAGATTTACGAATTTACTATTCAAAAAAAGAAGCCTTGTTAATGCATAATGCCTTGTTTTTCAGGCATTAAATTCTTTCCCAAACCGTCCCATTAACCTTTCTGCCGTTATCTCTAAACACGATTTGCAGTAGGCTTCTAAAACCAATCATGGGCGAATTATTTTGTTGAAATGGTTTTTTGACGGGATTCTTCCTTTGTCTTAGGAAGAATTATGCTCGTTTTATTATATGTTTTAACTCATTTATTTACAAAGATAAACTGGGGTAGAACCCCTGCAATGTCTTGTATGCGGTGTACACTGAACCATTCACAGCAGAAACCGAAAGTGCGCTATCGGTTTAACTGCTTTCGATTTTTTCCTTTGCGGAATGATACTTCGGCAAAGGATAGTGTCATTTATATTAACCGTAAAAAATTATTTTCTAACCATAAAAGACATAGTATCAAAAAATTTATTTTACATTTTAAAATGAAACACATTATGATTCCGACAATAACACGTAAGAAAAGCGAGACGCTGTGTTGCCATGGTTTCCAGACCATCGGCTTGCTGCGCT
>CAZHZT010000119.1:0-18476 GCA_964537285.1 uncultured Saprospiraceae bacterium
CGGCCTGATTTAAGGACTTCCCAAATTAATTTCGACCAAATGAAATCATCTAGAACCTCTTTTTTCGAAATTTTTGCTAAAAATTTGGAAAAAAGAGCACCCCTCAATAGAAGATACTCTTCCCATACCTATGGTTCTGTAGCTGATCAAAGGTGCAGAACAAACCGATTATCCTTAAAAGCTCCTGATAATGGATATAAAAGTATCTGGGTTAAGGGAAGCACCACCAACTAAGCCGCCATCGACATCAGGTTGTTTGAATAAATCATGAGCATTGCCGGGCTTCACACTACCTCCATAAAGGATCACGACCTCCTGGCCAAGATCTGTTGAAAAGTGCCGGGTGATGAGGCTGCGGATTGCGGCATGCATTTCCTGAGCCTGTTCCGGTCCGGCAGTTTTACCGGTACCAATAGCCCAAATGGGTTCATAGGCAACTACTACACGCTTCATTTCCTCCTCAGAAAGTTGAAGGATCGTTTCCTGAAGTTGTTTTTGTACATAGGCAACATGCTCGTTGCGCTCTCTTATTTCTAATGGTTCGCCACAACAAAAAATGACTTTCATGCCACTTTCCAAAACTCTCTTGGTTTTCTCCAGCAGGACTGCGCTGCCTTCATTAAAATATTGACGGCGCTCTGAATGCCCTACAACCACATACGTTACCCCCACAGATTCAAGCATAGCAGCGCTGATTTCACCTGTATAAGCCCCTACTTCCCTATCAGAACAATCTTGAGCTCCGATATAAAGTGTAGATTGATTGTGTTTTTTCAGTTGTGCAATAGTTCGGATAAATGGGGCAGGTGGAATCAGAACTACCTCTACGTCATTTTCCCGAACATCATCTATGATCGTAGATCCTAACGCAAGCGCATCTTTAAAAAGGGTGTTCATTTTCCAATTACCGGCAACAAGTTTTTTTCTGTTCATTATTCAATTGATTTAATTGATGAAATCCAGCGATTCTCGCTTTCAAAAATTTACGCCGCTTCGCGGCGAAATTCCTTTGAGAGGGAGGTCGAAAGGGCAATTTTGCTTCGCAAAATTGCCCTTTCGGCTTCCTCAAAAGAAAATATTGCCGCGAAGCGGCGTAAATTTGGTTTTGGGCTTCCAAAACGAGAATTGCTGAAATAAAATGCAAGCATATTACTTTTTTAACAACTTTCAAATTTAAATTTGGATATCAATCTGCTCTCCAAGAAATTTAGGTTGCATATTGAACATATAAATATCAAGCACCGCTTTACACCTGGCCAGCCATTCCCTGAAAGTAACCTTAAATTTTGGGCTCGGATGGTTATCGGCATTATAAGCGACAACTTCCAGGTCGTGAGATCTGGCGATAAATATAGCACGGTAATTATGAAATTGCTGGGAAATTATGGTAAATTTCTTTTGTTTAAAGATTTTATTGCATCTAATAATCGAATCAAGGGTCCTGAAACCTGCGTAATCCAAAGTAATAGCACTTTCAGGCACCCCTCTTTCAAGGAGTGCGTTGCGCATGTCATGAGGTTCATTGTAACTGGAATGGCGGTTATCTCCGCTAAGGATAAGGTGTTTTACTTTTCCTTTGAAATACAGATCCGCTGCGGCATTTATCCGGTTATAAAAATAAATATTCTTAAAGCCTCCTTTTACTCTTCTCGCGGTACCTAAAACCAGTGCTACCTTATTTTCAGGTAATTCCTGGATGTTATTGACCATAAAGCCACTTCCCGAATTTATCACCCAAACATTACATCCGATTACGAAGAATAAAAGGAATACAATACCCAACAAGACGATATTAATCAATTTTCTAAAAATTTTTTTTACTTTCATTTGGAATTATTTTATTTGAGCCAATCTTTTGTTAGTAATAATATGCATTCCAAAAATTAATAGTATTTACCTATTTTTATGATAGAAAGTTACGCTAAAATTGATTAGCTAGCCGACAAACTTGTTTTTCGACTATGAATTATGGTTCTTTGATATAAATTGTGTGGAGTTTAAAAAAAATAACCCCTTCAGCCAACTAGGCATTCAGGTTTTATCTTTTTTAAACTCCACACAATTTATGTCAAAGAACGGGAATTATTAGTGATCGGAATCATGTGTTAAAGAAACGTAATGGCCACAAGAAAAAAAATAAAAAAACGCACTTCAAAAGTTGCTGAAAAGAAGCACTCAACCTTGCCTAATTTGCCGGGACTGATCCTCTTTGTCATCGCATTTCTCCTATACAGCAACACGCTAACCCACGAATATGCATTTGACGATTATTCTGTAATCAAGGAAAACTTCGTCGTAAAACAAGGGTTTGAAGGCATTTCAACAATACTCACCACTAATTATCGCTATGGCTACTGGAATTCTCCCGGCACGCTCTACAGGCCCACATCCCTTGTCATGTTTGCAATCGAATGGGGAATAGCGCCAGACACTCCTGCGCTGAGTCATTTTATAAATATATTACTATTTGCTCTAACGGGCTTTTTGCTTGTCAAAGTGTTATTTAACATGGCTGGCCTGAACAACCTACACTGGGTTTTCATAAGCAGTTTAATCTTTGTAGCTCACCCTATTCACACGGAAGTAGTCGCGAACATAAAAAGCAGAGATGAACTTCTAGCCTTCTTCTTTTTCTTACTCGCACTAGGGCAAGTATTTACCTACTTAAAAAAAGACAAGGTTTTGCCCTTGATCTTAGGATTATTATGGTTTACTCTTGCCATGTTTTCAAAAGAAAGCAGTATTACCTATTGGATCTTATTTCCGGCAGCCATTTATTTTTTCAAAAAAGAGGCCAGCTTGAATAAAGTAGCTCTAATAGCCGGGCTTTTTCTTTTACCTATAGGGATATACTTACAGGCGCGCTACGCTGTTCTGGGTTCCATCGGAGGATTAGGAGGAAAGGTATCCATGCTTGACAATATCCTGAGCGGAGTGGGCTCAGCCGCCGCACAAACTGCTACTGCATTTAGCATTCTGGGACTATACCTTTATAAGCTTTTCATTCCTTCTCCTTTGGTAAGTGATATGGGATTTAGTGAAATCCAGGTGATTGGATGGAACAATATCAAAGCCATATGTAGCCTATTAGTATATTTGGCGATTGGGGCAGGAACTATCTATGGTATTTTCAAAAAACACCCATTGGCATTCGCAGGATTATTTTTCCTGGCAACCCTTTCTATTTTTTCCAATTTAATCCTACTCATTGGCTCTTCTTATGGAGAGCGCTTTTTGTATACACCCTCTCTTGGTTTCACCTTAGCTTTAGCCTGGGCCTTAATCTATTTTTTCCCACCACAAAGTATTAAAAAGAAGGATAAATTAAGAGCGTTTTGGAGCAAGGGAAAGATTGTACTAGGCATTAGCTTTGGCTTAGCTTTGATTTACGGCATGATGACTATAATCAGAAATCCGGATTGGAAAAACAGCTACACGATTTACCAGAGCGATGTTTCTAAATCACCAAATTGTGCAAAAGTGCATTACCACCTGGGACTGGAGTTAGTAAAGCTAGGATTGAAGGCAGATCAAGAACAGAAACAGAAATACCTGACCGATGCGGTCAACTCCTTTCAACGAGCTATCGATATTTATCCCAAATATGGCGATGCCTACGCCCAGCTTGGCCTGGCCGCGTTTCGGGCTAATGATAACGAAAAGGCTTTAGAGTTCTATGAACAATCATTGGAGTATAAACCCAATAATGCTACCGTTTACAATAATATGGGCATTATTTTTTTCCAAAAAGGCGATTTGGAGAGAGCCATGGAGGTATATAAAAAAGCGGTGGAGCTCGACCCTCGCTATGTAGATGCACTCCGTAATTTAGGCTCCACTTATGCAATGCAAAAACAATTTGACCAGGCAATAGAACAATTTAGGAAAGCCCTACAATTCAGCCCCAATGATGCAACCATCAATTTTTACTTAGGTTCCGCTTATAAAGATATAGGGGATGAAACAAATGCAAGGCCTTATCTCGATAAAGCTTACCGTTTAGATCCGGGTTTGCCAAGAAAATAGTTCTGTAAAAGCTCTAATACTCTACTACTCTTACAATTTTTTGTAATTCAGGTTCTCCTCTCCTGGGCCTGAAACTACAAAAGTACATGCCTGGTTGAAAGTCATTTTCTTGCCAAAGGTAGGTGTGATAGCCCCTTGAAAAAGGGACATTTTCAAATAAAACGGCTACTACCCTACCGTTTATATCAGTAATTTCTAAGCTTAGCTCAATGTCTTTCTCCAGATAAAACTGAAAAGTATAGTCTCCTTTCGAGGGATTTGGAAACACCTGAAAAACTTTTGATCCATCCTTTTCCTCTTCACCTCCAGTTTCACCTTCACCTTCCCCTTCGGATCCCGGATCATCAGGTTCTTGATTTCTATAGGTTGGAATGAAGAAGGCAGGGGAACCCGTCAAAGGTATATCAACCGTTGAGATTTTCTCCACAGCCCTGGTTTGCGAATAATCCCATTCGAGACGTTGTAAAGATTCAATATTGAGAATGGCCGGAAAGGTAAAATTAGAAAGCACCAATTCACTTTGATCCAGATGGGTTTTGGCCCAAAAAACATATATGTAGGAATTGTCGTTGCGCTTGAAAGCTGCCCCGTCTAACCATGAAGGCAAATTCAGGAAAGCGGTATGCCCGGCATCATAGGTAGTGCCATATAATAATTCTGAGGCTGTTTTATAAGCGATGCCCCCATCGTTATATTCCAGTTCCTCCTGGGTGGCTCCATGGAGGTTTCTGTACAGCCCCATCAGCTGAAATTCGCTGGTAGCTTCAGCTTCATCTTTGTGATCCCCAAGATTGAACAGGTAGAGTTGTAAAATATTTTCTTTGTAAGCGTTTACGACTGTTTTAATGAGGAAGTTTCTCTGTGCCTCATCCGAACCGATATAATCTTGGAAGGTTACTCTTGGTATATTACATTCTGTTATAATAGATAGCTTTTCAGGAAACTGAACGCCATCGTACCCATATTTTAAAGCTACTTCATCGAACATTCGCTTTCGGTCCAAAACTCCTTGAGCAGCTGCATCAGAATGGCGATTGTAAACAAAGTTGTTGATTGCGTTGCTCCATTCCCTTAAACTCCCGTCAATATGTGGATAAGTGTGAATGCTAATGACATCAAAATAGGCCCCTCCAAGCAAAGGATAATCTTGATTAGGGCTCCCATCAACAGGATTATCGGTATTGCGCATAACGGCATCTAAAAAAGCAGGATAACCAAGCCCCCCCAAAGCTACATAAGTATCTGGCTTAAGTGTTTTTATTACTTCATAACTAATGCGCAGCAGGCGAACATAATGAGTAACCGGAGCTTTAATGGCCAAATCACAGGGATCCGGTTCGTTCTCCCACCAATTCCCGGGAAAACCCGGCCCTGACCAGGCATCGGTAGAATAGGAAAAATCCGGCTCATTCCATATTTCCCAAAACCGGATATAATCACCATAGCGATTCACCATTTTATACAGGTAGAGTGCGTAGTAATTCTCATCATTTACAGGTGTTCCATTTTCACCATTATCCCATATCGGTGTATATAGGTTAGCAAATAGTTCTGAACGAGCATTTGAACAATAATAATTTGTATCTTTTTGATGCTCCGGCGGATACCCGGTAATTGCAGTGTTATCATCATGCCCTAACTCCTGATAATACTGAAAAGCATCCACTCGAATATCATACCCCCATGTATCTAAAAAATGTGCAAAGAGCCCTGGTCGAAGGGAATATATGCCTAAGCCATCGATTCCTTTAGCCTCCGAACCGGCAGCCAGCTCTGCCAAATCCTCATCCTTCCAGGGCGGATAATAGCCCATATTACTTCCAAAGCGAAAGATCCCTTCATAAGGGGCGATCGTATCATTGGCCGTGTAGTTTAGCTGAGAGAAAGCGCTAAAATAGCCAAGCAAGAGATAAACGAAAAAGTAGATTTTCTTCATAGCGTATTGTAGGGATTTTTTAACGGATTGGGTGTAGTTCCTAAGATGTTCTGATACAAAAATAAGGCTATATCATTGGAATTGTTTAATTTTTTTCTACTAATTTTTATTCTCATTTTGTACATTATACGTACTTTTATCATTTAAAGTTTTATACTCTGGAACTTAAGTTAATGAATATTTTGAACGAGGGGATTTTTTTCTTCAACAAGGTAAAAAACGTAGGCGATGTAGGGCATCGGCGAGGCTCAATGGCGTCAACTTAAGCTTTTTCTTTGCCTGGCGCTTTAGCGCCAGGTGTAGTGTTAAGATATGTTGGGGCTTTAGCCTATCAATAACAAAAGGGCTAAAGCCCAACCTGACAATTATTCTCCCGGCACTGAAGTGCCGGGCTATAAAGATATAAAGAGCTTGAGATGACGCCATTGAGGCTCCCGATGGCATTCGGGACAAGTTACTCATATGTTTTTTGCCTTGTTGAAAAAAGAACCCTTCAAAATGTTTATTAACTTAGGCTCCAGAGTATTCAACACTCTGGAACTTAAGTTAATGAATATCTAACCCATTATACAAAACTAAACTATGACTTTACTAGACGGAAAAGCATTATCCAATAAGATCAAAGAAGAACTGGCACAAGAAGTGGCCCAAATCATTGCTCATGGCAAACGCCAGCCTCAATTAGCGGCCGTTCTGGTCGGTGATGATCCCGCTAGCCAGGTGTACGTAAGAAATAAAATAAAGTCTTGCGAAAAAATTGGCATCCTCTCCAAAATGGTCAAAAAAGATGCCGATATAAGCGAAGCTGAGCTCTTGAAAATCGTTGATGACCTCAATAACGACCCCGCAGTAGACGGGTTTATCGTACAATTGCCTCTCCCCAAGCACATCAATGAACAAAAAGTGACTCTTGCCATCAACCCACAAAAAGATGTCGATGGTTTTCATCCAATGAATGTCGGGCGCATGTCCATTGGATTACCGACTTATTTACCCGCTACCCCAAATGGTATTATGGTCATTCTGGACCGGTATAATGTGGACACAGAGGGTAAAAACTGTGTAGTGCTCGGAAGAAGTAACATTGTAGGAACTCCTATGAGCATTTTATTATCGAGAAAATCTACACCTGGCAATGCTACCGTGGAAATTTGCCATAGCCGCACCAAGGATATAGCAGAACATACCCGAAGAGCTGATATCATTATCGCCGCTATAGGTCGCCCAAACTTTGTTACGGCTGATATGGTTAAGGAAGGTGCTGTAGTCATTGATGTAGGCATTAATCGCGTTGAAGATGCAAGCAGAAAACGAGGCTACCGTTTAGTTGGTGATGTAGATTTTGAGGGAGTTGCTCCAAAGTGTAGCTTCATTACTCCAGTTCCCGGAGGTGTCGGCCCTATGACAGTTACATCACTTCTTATGAATACCCTTAAAGCATATAAGAAGGAATTCGACGTTTACTCTTAGCAACCAAACATAAAAATATGACCATTAACGAACCGATGCTTCAAATCATCGATCAAATTAACCAATTAATAAAAAAGCTAGACACCAATACATACTCCAAACCTCTTGAATTATTTAACGGCTCGTCCATTGGAGAGCACTTCCGACACATTTATGATTTCTATAACTGCCTGGCACAGGCCGATTCATCCCGCCCGCTGGATTATTCAAAAAGGGAAAGAAACCCACAGCTAGAGAAGGAACCATCTTTTGCAATCGCAGCATTCACTGAAGTTAAATCCGAGCTAAGGAAGCTTCCCCTAAACCACCCTTTAAAGGTTACTCCCGATGCTTATGAACATTCGTCTGTAGTTCGTGAAATATTGGTACCCTCTTCTTTCGGAAGAGAATTAATGTATGCTTATGATCATGCTATTCATCACTTAGCGATTATTAAGATTGGCCTTAAGCATTACTTTCCAGAAGTACTGGTGAGTGAGGAGGTTGGGGTGGCTCCGAGTACGATTCGATACCAGGAAACGGGGAACGGGGAACGGGGAACGGGGAATGAATACGACGCTTAGAATAAACTCAAGAGAAGGGGGGAAAATCGAAGAAGAAAAGGACCTTCATTATTTCCCTTACTTTCATCTTTAGTAACAGCCAAAAACTTATTTTTTGGCTGTTATTTAGCTTTTTTTACAATTAAATTAGCCAAGTTGCGATGAATTACTATCAAATCTCCGTTCAAGTAGCTCCGGAAAAAGCCGAATTGCTGATGGCTGAATTATTCAATGCCGCAGCTGAAGCTTTTGTAGAAACAGAAGATGGCTTCGAAGCCTATATTGCTTCTAAAGATTATAATCCTGATACCGAGCAACAGATCAGGGAATTGATAAATAAATATGACGGAAGCTTTTCCTCAAATTTAATTCAAGACCAAAATTGGAACGCACAATGGGAAGCCAGCTTCTCTCCTATTATCGTAGATCAATTCTGTGGTATTCGGGCAGGCTTTCATAATCCCATCCCCAATGTTGAATACGAACTCATTATCGATCCTAAGATGGCTTTCGGAACAGGGCATCATGCAACTACTTACATGTGCATCAAACTGATGGAAGATTTGCCCATTGCAAACGCATCTGTTTTGGATTATGGATGCGGAACGGGAATCCTGGCCATTCTGGCTGCCAAAATGGGCGCCAAAAAAGTTTTTGGAATAGATAACGACCCCAAAGCGGTCGAAAATGCCCTGGAGAATAAATCGCTGAATGCTACACCAGATATTGAATTTGAAGTAAAAACCCTTGAAAAACTCCAAGCAGAACAATTCGATATCATTCTAGCGAACATCAATCGAAATGTTCTGCTTGATTCCATGGAAGCCCTTTCTCATCACTTGCCCCCGAAAGGCTCCCTTATTATTTCAGGCTTCATCGCGTCCGATGAACCTATTATGAAAAATGCTATACATAAACAACAAATGCGTATCAGGCACGTTGAGTATCAAGGAGAATGGTGCTGTATGTTGGTGGGGCTAGTGCTTCAGGAACTAAATCCTTGATAGCTTTAGAGGCTTAGAAAGTTGAAAGGATAAGAATATATATTTTAGAGATAAACGAGTTATGATAAAAAAAATAATCCTCAGTACTTTTTTGATTTTTGGCATCGCATTGAGTGCAGTAGCACAATCAGCAGAGGTTTTCTCACTCAATCGGGATGAGTTTTTGAATGAATTGGAAAAACTGCTCTCTACGACCAAGCAAAAAACGGTTGAAGATAAGTTCAAACAATTTAAAGAACAATTTCAAACCGGAAATTATACAGAAGATGATTGGGTTCTGCTTAGAGAAGCCGCCAATGCAATGCTCCAAAAAAAACTGGCCACTACGACCTACCTGGTGCCCTACATGGATTGTTTATTGAGTCTCAAAAGCAATCTTGAAAATGAAGCAAAATACAAAGGCTGGCACGAGGTATATTTAACCCTTTTAAATGATCCGGAGTTAAAAAGTGTTAATCAGGTAAGGGAATTTTTGATCTTTTCCAGTGATTTCTTCCTTAAAAACGCGCTAAGAAGTTCCTCCGGGGGTATTAACTGGATTGCAAGCGGTTCAAAGGCCTATAAAATGGTGTATGAAGGAGGCCAGGTTAAAGTTCAGTACCCGTCCATTGATCTAAAAGCAGTACGAGGCAAAGATTCTATTCTTATCCAGGGTACCGCAGGAACATTTATGCCTTTTGAAAATACCTGGCTGGGCCAAGGAGGCACCGTTACCTGGGAACGAGTAGGACTTAAAGGGGTTTATTGTGAACTGGAAGAGTATGAAATCGATACACGAAAAAGTATATATAAAGTACCTAAAGCTTATTTGACTTATCCGGAAATCTTTGACAATAAACGCATTGAAGGTAAGTTTGAAGATAAAATTATCGCTCTGACAGATGTTACTACCGGACTTTTCCCGCGGTTCAAATCCAGGGATTCCCTTATCAATATTAATGAAAAACTGGGTAAGGGTATTTATTACCAGGGAGGATTTCAGTTGGAAGGTACCCGGATCAATGGTCTGGGTTCTAAGGGAAATGAAGCGGAAATTAAGGTGTATGATGATGGAAATGATTTAAAGTTTATAGCCCGCTCTGAGCGCTTTGTCGTTCGTAAAAACCAACAAATTGGCGGAAATGGGGTGTCAATCACTCTATATCTGTATCAGGACTCTATATTCCACCCTTCCGTAAACCTGAAATACAATATCGAAGAACAAGAACTGAACCTCTACCGGGGCCAGCGCGGTAGTGACCGGAACCCGTTCTTTGATTCTTATCATCAGGTTAATATCGATTCGGATCAGCTGGACTGGTTCATCCCAAAAGATAGTATTATCGTTGGTAGAAAAACGTTTGGTATAGGGGGAGCTAAAAACGAAGCAGTTTTTGAATCCCTAAAATTCTATCAGGAAGCCGATTACCGAAAACTTCAAAACATCGCCTCTGTCAACCCGATTTCTACTTTTAAAGCCGTAGCAGCTAAGGATAGCACAAGTACGTTGAGAGCAGAATATCTGGCCCAAAAGCTCAACCCACGATATAGCGTAAAGAGTATTCAAGGGCTCTTATATGAAATGGCTGCCCAGGGTTTTATCAATTACGATAGCGAAAAAGAATTGGTAGAAGTAAAAGACAAGGTTTTCCACTACGAAAATGCCAGCCGGGAAAGTGTAGATTACGATGTGCTGAAGATCCAGTCCTCTGCCTCAAATCAGGACAATGCCGTACTCTCCCTGAAGGATAATAACTATCAGGTAAATGGCGTAAAATACGTTGAATTCAGCCCTGTTCAAAAAGTAGCCGTTAAGCCTTTTGATAATCAAATACAACTGAAAAAGAACCGGAATATGTATTTCGACGGGAAGGTTTTTGCCGGTTTCTCCATCCTTACAGGGGAGCAGTTCAATTTTAATTACGATCGCTTTAAAATTGACATGGATTCTGTTCGCTATTTCGACCTGTTCGTACCGACCGGCCAGCTCGATAAGTTTGGTAATAAAGAAGCCGTTGCCATAGTTTCCCGCATCGAACACCTCAAGGGTGTTTTACTTATTGATGCCCCATCGAATAAATCAGGAGTGCAAGATATCGAAATGTTCCCTTCTTTTAACAGCCTGGGGCCTTCTTACGTTTTTTATGACAAAGGGGACATTCAGGATGGCGTTTATGAGCGAGACTCTTTCTACTTTGAACTCACGCCATTTAGCCTCAACCGCTTGGATAACTACATCAAAGGAGATATAAAGTTTGATGGTACCCTGATTTCGGATGAAATTTTTCCTGATATTGATGAAACATTAGTCCTTATGGGAGAAGGCGAAAACCAATCGCTGGGCTTTATCACCGAAACTCCCGAAGAAGGCTACGGAATGTATCAGGATCTTGGCGATTACACAGGGCAGATTTCACTGAGCAATGACGGTTTACTTGGAAAAGGAGAACTGAAATATCTGGGAGCATCGGCTCAATCCGATGATATCATCTTTAAACCTGAACAATTACTCGCCAGTGCGGAGCTTTTCCGGTTAAAAGAAGACAGGGAGAGCGATCCTGAATTCCCGGAAGCCTTTGGTTATGATGTAAAGATTGACTGGCGGCCTTATCAGGATAGTATGTATATACGCTCCCAAGACAGGCCGTTCGAAATTTATAAAGAACCCGGATATGAGCTGGAGGGAACACTGATCCTGACTCCTGGCGGTCTGAAAGCTAACGGGCTCTTCGACTGGTCTGATGGCCGGATGCGCTCCAAACTGCTTTCATTTGGAGCCTATTCCGTAGCTGCCGACACCGCTATGCTGGAGGTTAAATCCTTGGAAAACGAAGGAGAAGTAGCTCTTTCAAACGATAATGTAAAAGGTTCTATTGACTTTGATGAGTTATTGGGGCACTTTGAAGCCAATGCAGATGAGGATCCAACTTCACTGCCTTACAACCAGTTCAAAACGACAATGAATACCTTTGACTGGGATTTGAACAACAAACTGATAACTTTTGAATCTGATCTCGAAAAACTGGCAACTTTCTTCTCCGTTCAACCAGATCAGGACTCTCTTACTTTCGAAGGGAAAACAGCTTCCTATAACCTGAAGACCAGTGAACTGTTCATCGGAGGTGTGCCTTTCATTTTTGCCAGTGATGCCTACATTTATCCTTCAGATGGTAGAGTATTTATTGGCCCCAACGGGATCATGAGCACACTGGAAGAAGCCAGGATCATTGCCGATACGACCAATAAATATCACGTTATCAACCGGGCTACCGTCGATATCAAGGGAAGACGAAATTATTCAGCTAAAGGTTACTATGAATACAATCTCGAAAACCGGGAGCAAGAGATCCTCTTTTCTGACATCATCGGCCAACCGTTGGGTAAAGGCAGTTACAGTAAGAAAAAATCGGTTACAACAGCTACCGGAGAAGTTACTGAAGAGGATAAATTCTACATCGATACCAAAACGGAATTCCAGGGCACAATCTCTCTTCGGGCAGCCTCTAAGCTCTTGCAATTTGATGGATTTGCACGCCTTGACGTTCCCGATATGCCCAACCGGCAATGGTTTAGTATCAATAGCCCGGGTGATAAGAAAAACCTTACCATCCAGTTCGATACGCCTAAAACCGATGATGGCTTCCCGGTTTATTCCGGCCTTTTTCTCAGCAAAGAAACAGGCCTCTCCTACCCTCGTATTATGATGCCTTTATTTTTCAGGAAAGACCGGGTAGTTTTAGATGCTAAAGGTTTTTTTAGATACGACAAAGAAAATGATGCCTTCCTATTCGGTGACTCGCTTCGAGTGGCCGATCCAGAATCTATAGGTGGCCGCTTACTTACTTATTCCATACCCGACGGAAAAATAACTGGTCAGGGAATCTTTGGACTGGGTTCACAGTTAAATTATGTCACCGCTAATTTGTCCGGTTTAGCCGAAACTTCTTTTTCGAGCTCCCAGGATACGACTAGCTATGAGGGTGTAGGAACAGAGCTGAATATTGAGGCAATGGTAGGCATTAACCTAAATCTGCCTGACAACCTTTTTGATATTATACTAAATGACTTAAAAGCCAATAGTTTCGATGCCCTAAGCATCAGGTATCGACCTGCAGAAGTATACCAAAATGCGGTAAAAGATCTTTTCCCCGACATCAAAAACATGGTTCAAACCCTCGATGTACTTAAAAACGAAGAGATTTTTAACGTAACCAAAAAAGAGAATAATTATCAATTGGTATTCAGCTGCCTTCCTCTGAAATGGAATCCGGAATTTTATTCCTTTGTCTCTATGAAAGATAAAATAGGGCTTACCAGCGTTAATGGTGAAATGGTCAACCGAATGCTAAAATGTTTTATCGAATTCAGAATGCCTCCTAAAGATGGCGATGATCGCCTATATATTTATTTTGAATCGCCAAGTGGATATTACTACTATTTTGGCTACAAACAGGGCATACTTACTACCGTTTCCAACAATGTCGAGTACAACGACGAAGTTGCCGGCATGAAGAAAAAGCAGCGCCTTATCAAAATGCCCGACGATGGGTATTTAGAAATCCAATTGGAAGAGCCGGCAAAAGCCAATACATTTATCAGTAGAGTAAAAGCTGCCAGAGATTAAAAAAGCGATAGTTTCTATAAACCATTACAGCAGGGAATATTTACTCCCTGCTGTATTTACAAACTATCGCCATTTTAATCTCCGTAAGAATTAGGTCATTCTTTTGTCTTCTATTTACTATTTATTGGGTATTATATGAGTAAGCGCCATATTATTTACTAATTTTATGGGTATTTTTAGTATATTAAGTATTACCAATTCGCTCATTAAAATCCAATTTTATGAACCTGTGGAGAGATTACACAACCTGCCTGCTTATTGCAGTATTTCTTTTTTCTTACAACTTCAATCATGCTCAATCAGGAGATAAAGACTTCCAAGTGCTTTTTCAGCAAGGAAATCAAATCCTGCCTGAAAACGGAAAAGTCAGTATCAGGAAAAATGACCTTTCCTCGAATGAAATAGTAAACGGATACTATTACCGCCTGATCCAGTTTTATAATTTACCTAGTAGTACTGAACGCAGCATTTTTGAACAAGAAGGGGTTATTTTTCTGGAATACATTCCCCATAATGTCTATTTGCTAGCCATTCCTGCCAGTTATGATGTGAAAAAGCTGCCGGTAAATAATGTACGCTCCTTTGTGCCTTTACAATCCAATCACAAAATAGCCAATACGCTTCTTGACCGTCCATTTGAAAAATGGGCTAAAAAAGGCGACCAAATCAAAGTGGTATTGCGCTATTTTGACAATATTAAACCTCAACAAGCAAAGAGCCTGGCTGAAAGAGCTGGCTTAAGTATTTTTCAGTACACTGAAAAAGCAAATATTTTAAAAATATTTACAAAAGAAGATCAAATAGAAGCCATTGCTTCTTTACCATTTGTTCAATATTTAGAACTTATTTCTCCTCCATCTGAACCGGAAGACCTCACTGGTCGTGCACTCCACCGTACCAATACCGTAGACACCGACTTCCCTACAGGAAGAAAATATAATGGTGATGGGGTAAATGTACTCGTTCGGGATGACGGAATCGTAGGGCCGCACATTGATTATACCGGAAGACTCGAAGTGCTTAGTACCCAAGATGCAGGACTTAATCACGCCGATGGTGTTGCAGGTGTACTTGGAGGGGCTGGTAACTTAAACCAGGCTAATAAAGCTACCGCTGCGGGAACATTTATTTATGTTACTGATTATGAAGCCGACTTTCTTGATACAACTCTGGGCCTGCATCAGACTTTTGATGTTAAAATTACAAATAGTTCATATAGTAATGGCTGTAACGTTGGTTATACAACCATCACCGAAACAGTAGATCAACAGATCTATGAAAACCAAACGCTTGTTCATGTTTTTTCTGCCGGAAATTCCAATGGACAAGATTGTGGGTACGGTGCTGGAAACCAATGGGGAAATATCACCGGTGGACATAAGCAGGGTAAAAATACCGTTACGGTAGGAAACCTGAGTTCTATTGGAAACATCATCCCATCCAGTAGCCGCGGCCCGGGCCATGACGGTCGTATTAAGCCGGATATTTGCTCGAATGGTGCAGATTATCTCGCTGCTTATCCAAACAACACTTACGAGCCTTTTGGAGGTACATCAGGAGCTGCTCCCGGTATCGCAGGTACAATGGCCATTATGTACCAGGCTTATCGCGAACTGAATGGAGGCGCTGACCCTAACTCTGGCTTTATCAAAGCAGTTTTAATGAATACCGCCAACGACCTTGGGAATAGAGGCCCGGATTTTATTTATGGATGGGGCCATGTGAATGCACTTAGAGCTATTCGAGTACTTGAAAATGAAACTTATCTAAACGATGAAATCGATCAGGGAGAATCGAATACCCACGAAATTACTCTGCCAGATAACGTAAAAGAACTTAATGTCATGGTTTACTGGACAGAATCATCTGCTTCTCCGATGACTTCCAAGGCCTTAATCAATAACCTTGACATGCAAATGGCCGCTCCGGGAGGTGATGTGAGCCTACCTTGGCTGTTGGACCCAACGGCTGACCCGGTTAATCTAAATGCTCCGGCTACTAAAGGTTTTGATGATTTAAATAACGTCGAACAAATCACACTTGAAAATCCTGAGGCAGGTACTTATAGCATTCAAATAGACGGAACAGAAGTGCCAATGGGCCCACAGGAATACTACATCGTTTACGAAATTGTAACCGAAGAAATTACAATGACCTACCCTATCGGAGGAGAAAGCTTCGAGCCGTTTTCTACAGAACGTTTGCACTGGGATGCTTTCGGCGATAACGGTGAATTTACACTAGAATACACTACTGACGGAGGCCTTACCTGGAATATGATCGGAACAGCTGCCGCTGATTCCCGCATGTTCGACTGGAACGTCCCTAATGAACTTACCGGTCAAGCACAGGTACGCATCACCAGAGACGGCGTATCAGACGTTAGTGATGCCAATTTCTCCATCGCTAATGTGCCTGTAAATGTAGCTGTTACGAAGGTTTGCCCTGACTACATTCAGGTTCTCTGGGCGCCTACTGCAGGAGCAACGGGTTATGAGGTATTCTTACTCGGAGAGCGCTACATGGATTCAGTAGGGACGACCAACAGTGTTATTTTCAATATTCCCATTACATTCCCATTTGAAGAGCAATGGATTGCAGTGAGATCTCTCGGCCCTAACGGCATGAGAAGCCGCCGTTCTATCGCTATCTCATACACAGGCTTCCTTGAAAACTGCCAGCAGGAAAATGATCTTGCGGCAAATAAGATCGATGCAGGGTTAACGGGCTTTATCACAGGTTGCGAAGACTTGACTTCTAACCTATCATTTACTTTTACAAATGAAGGTAGCCAGGAAGCCAGTAACTTTGATATTTACTATCAAATAAATAATGATCCTCCTGTCATGGTAAATTACCCCGGAACAGTAGCTCCTGAAGAAATGATTGATTTTGACTTCCCCGATCCATTCACGATTTCGAATTCTGGCGTATACACCGTTAAAGCATGGACAGATCTCAACCCTGAAGACTTTGTTTACAATGACACCTTGGAAGTCAGCTTCGAATTCTACAACTATGCAAATACACCGAGTATAACGCCTACTTATACTCAGGATTTTGAAATGAATACCTTCCCACCAACGGATTGGTTGCTGACCGACCCGGATGATACGGAAAACTTCTGGTCGAGAAGAGAAAATGTCATCGGAATAAACGGAGATACAACTGCTGTGGCATGGATTAATAACTTTAACAACAATGATCAAGGCTCTGAATATATTATGAGCTTACCACCATTGGATCTTTCAGGAACTACCATCCCATCGCTTGTTTTTGACTACGCTTACACCTTTTACGATAATACCTATCAGGACGGAATGCGAATTGACCTATCAACTGATTGTGGGGAAAACTATGATGTAGTTTTATTTGATAAAACCGGCGCAGAATTATCTACTATCGGCGGACCATCCACCGGCTTCTTTGTCCCTGACGAAGCTGAAGACTGGAAAAAGGAAGTTCTCGACCTTTCTCCTTACATCGGTACGGAGGTACTTATTCGATTTGTAAATATAAATGGCTGGGGCAACAATTTATTCGTTGACAACATCAACTTATTAGAAATTACGGCCCCAACAGCAGTTATTGAAGCCAATGCACTGGAAGTATGCGATGGAGACGGACTGACTTTCAACGCAGGAAACTCCGGTCAACTTGCTGACTACATCTGGGAGTTCGGTCCCGGTGCATTCCCTCCCACGGCTACAGGTCCTGGTCCACACAATGTTCAATTCCTTACCCCGGGTGTTAATAATGTTACAATGACTGCAACGAACCCAGCTGGTGATGACATGGCTGCGCAAGACATTACGATCATTGCCTTACCACAAGCATCATTTACAAATCAAGTTACGGGCTTCGATGTGAACTTCACTAATAATTCACAAGATGCTACCACTTATTTCTGGGACTTTGGAGATACCAATACAAGCAGTGATGAAAATCCAACACACACTTATTCTGAGAATGGGGCTTACGAAGTAACTCTTACGGCATCCAGTCAATGCGGTGATGCTGTATTTTCTGATTCAATCTTTATTACCGTTAACAGCATTACCAACCTGGCTACCAGCATGAACCTTGAGATTGTCCCAAATCCTTCTAACGGAGTTTTCAACCTATTCATTGATCAGGCTACAGGAGAAACTGCTGAATTTAGCTTATTTACGTTAGACGGGAAGCAGATGAGTGACTTCTCTTTCCAAAAAGATAACAGTGTCAATAAGCGTGCTAACTACCGCTTTGAGGCACCAAATCTACCATCTGGTACTTACTTATTGAAAGCTAAGTTAAATGATGGAATTGTGACGAAAAAGTTGATTATACAGTAGACTTGTTCTGCTACTGATTAACGGGGCATTTCATTTTGTCACGGTTCTTGAGAAGAGGTTTTCTTTAGAGAGAGGCACGCTACTGCGTGCTTCTCTCTAAAATAACTTCCCTCCATCAGCTGCTACAGAAAATGCCTAAAAAACCATGTATTTAGTCATTCCTCTCCTCTATTTTTATCACCCCCGATTTTTTTCATTTTTTTTCATTTAAAATGTGACTTTATAAAAAAGGTACGGTCAAAATATTGAATTCAAAATTTGAACGCTATACTTTTCTAATAAAAACAACATTAACTTCTGATTATCTAATTAGTTTAACTCTAAATTAATTACTACTAACTAATTTAGAAAACAGTAATCTCATGCCTATAAATGAAAACTAAAGAGCATTAACAGGGTGAAAGGTGGCTATTTGGCCTCCCCTTCTGATTGAAGGGGGGGCTTTTTTTGTGAGAAAGCATAAAGGGTGTCTTTGCAAATTTTACGAATGGCTAAGATTTTAGGGTTCTAGATGATTTCATTTGGTAAACATTTTAAGAACAAAAAAATGAGTCATCCCGG
>CAZHZT010000120.1:0-18403 GCA_964537285.1 uncultured Saprospiraceae bacterium
TCATTTTTTAACGGCTGCCAGCCTTTCAAAAAGCTAAATTGAATAAGGCCGGTTCCGAAAAATTAATTTACAGTGCATATCGTTAACTATTGGGACAACATGGAGTTTCTTAAGATTCGGGATGACTCAGGTTTCCCAATGATTGTTTCAACCCAATCATTCATTTTTTTATTTTCCTTTTCAACAATAAAATACTAATTTGCAAAGTACACAATCAAAACAAAACTTATGTTTTTATCCATCTTTACCTACATCATCGGTATTGCTGTAGTTGCCATCGGAGCATTCGCTGCTTTCTTTTTTGCCAAAGGAAAAACCAACGAACCCTCAAAGCAAGATCCTACAAGCCCTGAGCCCTTTACTCCGGAAAATGAAGAAGACCCCGCTACTGAAGAAACCGAAACTGAAACCAATACATCCACCCATAAAAAAACTGATAATATGGTATATGCACTATTAATTGCTATCGACAAATATCACCCGCATCTCGTTGGAGGACTCGAAGGCTGCGTAAGTGATAGCCGGGCGATCAAGGAATACCTGGAAAAAAATGTCCCTCAGGAAAACCTAAAATTACTTCCCTTGTACGATGACCAGGCAACCAAAGAGAACATCACTAAAGGTTTCCTCGAATTTCTTAAACAAGCAGGTCCTGATGATACCGTCTTTATTCATTATAGCGGCCATGGCTCTCAAGAAAGAGCAGCTACCGAACTTTGGTACCTGGATCCCGATCACCTAAATGAAACCATTGTATGCTACGACCCCTGGGAAACACTCGATAGCGGGGGGCCAGTAACTCAAATTGCAGATAAAGAACTCGGCTGGTTGATCAGTCAGGTCGCTAAAAAAGACCCTCAATCCCCTCATGTAGTCATTGTTATGGATTGTTGCCACTCTGGCTCTGGTACGCGCTCCCGCAAAGTAGATCCAACCATTAAAGTTCGTTCTTCAGTAGGAGACGTGAGCAGAGCTAAACCGCTTCAACAGTACCTCTTTTACGAACATGATAATGAACTGAAGCAAAGTATTGAAAATAAAGAAGAAGTAAAACTCCCAGTAGGTCGACACATTGCTCTTTCTGCATGTCGTAGTTTTGAACTGGCGAATGAACGTGGCTTCCCTGAAGGTAGATATGGCGTTTTTACTTATCACCTGTTAAAAGCACTTTACAAAAGCAAAGGCGACATTAGCTACCGAGACCTTATCCAACAAGTTAGCATTGCCACTAAAAATACGATTAGTTACCAGGTTCCTCAACTCTATAGCACCCATACCGAAGATATTCAAAAAACATTCCTGCAGGGTTCGGCTCGTGCAGCATCGGATTATTATCAGGTCATTTATAGCAATGACGATGATGGATGGATACTAACAGCCGGCTCTATTCAAGGCATTATGGATCTTGAGGGCGGTGAAAGTACACGCATCGCCATTTACGATAATGATGAAGCGCTCGAAAAACGCGATACTAAAAAAGCCATTATGGCTACTGTCAATAAAGTGTTTCCTAATAGAAGTACGCTTGCTATAAAACTGGATCATGGAGATTCTGGACAGAAATCCTACAAAGCAATCATTACTGCTTCTCCCCTACCCCGGACAAAAGTCTTTCTGGCAACAGAAAGCTCGAAAAGTCATGCCGCAGAAATCGAAGATGCGGTAACTACCTTACGAAAAGCCATCGATGAGAACAGCCAGGCCCAGTTATTTCTTGAATTCGTAAGTAACCTCAGCGAAGCCAACTTCCAAATTATCACTTACGAAATCAATGGCAAAGTGAAATACAGAATCGCGAAGCACGATGACGAAAGAGCTTTGGTTCAACCTGTATCTGTAAGAGGAGGCCTCTCCGGAAAGGAAGTTCTAAGGCAGATGATGCACATTGCCAGATGGGAAAAAACGCTTAAACTACAAAACCCCGATACTCAGATCCTACCCGGAGATGTTGAGCTCGTACTACTCGACAAAGACGAAAAACCGATTGAAACCGAAGGAAATGAAGTCCTTTTCAAACATTACTACGATGAAAAGAAGAAGAAATGGAAATCCCCTTCCTTTAAACTAAAGATCATCAATCATTCCAAAAGAAACCTTTATTGCGCTCTTTTGTACCTCGATAGCACGTACAGTATTTCATCTGCTGCTTTCCCCGGAGAATGGCTAGGCACTCATGTCGTTAGAGCAGGTGAAGATGTATTACGGGAGACTGAAGTTAATGAAGCCTACGCCGGTCAAACAGCTGATAAAAAAACGGGCTCTCTTTTCCAGATCACTATCCCGGAAAAGCTACTTGACCAAGGTATTACCGAAATCGAAGAATACTTCAAGCTTATTATAAGCACAGAAGAATTCAGCGCCACAGAACTAGAACAAAGAGCACTCGACCTCCCTCAATCTACGCGCACAATGCGCAGTGCAAGTAGTCTTAAAGGGGGTAATAATGCCCTTAATCAGTTATTCCAAAAAGTTCAAACCCGGGCTTTAACCGTTGTCAATGACGAAGAAGAAGTAGAAGAACCGGAGAACTTTAGCGATTGGAGTACTTCCCAGCTGTCCATTCGGGTTATCCGGCCTATTGAAGAAGAACAAAGTAGAAACATTCTTCAGAAAAGTGGTGTAAAAATAGAACTGCCGGAAGGCGTTGGTGGCAAGCTAAAAGTTTCCAGCATGGATCACAATCCGCTTACTCGAAGTGCCAAGCAAGATAAGAAGGAGATGTCTCTTTTGCCGGCATTTTTGAATAATGCCACAGAATCAAGCACTATTGCTTTTAACGCCGGCACCCGCAGCGCTCATGCGGAACTCAATGTGCTTGAACTTGAAAACGTTCAAGCACCGGAGAAAGTCACTTACGAAAATCCGATCAAGATCTCCCTTCCTGCGAGCATGAACCAAGACGAATACGTGCTTGCGGTTGCAAACGACGGGGAGCTGTTCTTCCCTGTAGGCTTTGGTGGAAAATCTGAAAATGGCAAGACAGAAGTTACTATCGGAAAGCTTATCCCACCACAGGCAGAGAAGGAAAGTACTCGGGGTTTGATAAGTGGTATAGGAAGCACCATCAAAATTGTCTTTCAGAAAGTGCTTACTCAGCAAGCTCCATTATTTGAGAACCATCAACCTCCATTCCTGCGTGCCGTAAGTATCGGCGAAGCGGATAAAGTTATTTATCAAAACGATGTACTCGAACTTACAGAAAAGGTAAATGCAGCGCAAAAAATAGCCGTTATTACGCATGGATTTGTAGGAGACACCATCACTATGTTGAAAGGAGATAATAAAGTAGACGATTATTTACTGAAAGTTCTAAGCACAGAAGGAGCAGAATTTCAGCCTTATGATCTTGTACTCGCCTTCGATTATGATAGCTACAATACTTCATTAGAAGATAGTGCGAAAAGACTTCTGGAAAAACTCAATGAAATTGGCCTCAAAAAAGGGCATAACAAGCAGCTTGACTTCATTGCGCATTCTGCCGGTGGCGTACTGAGCCGCTGGATGATCCAAAAACTTCCAGATGCTCCTGAAGTGCACAACCTCCTTATGAGCGGTACACCAAACGGAGGAACAATCCTGCCAAAATTGAGAGAACAACTTGAATTTACGGGTTCTCTGATTTTAAATGGGTTGGACGCTGCTACCCTGGCATTCCCGAAATTGGCCCTGATTCTCAAAAGTGCTCAATTATTGGTCCAGGAAGTCGATAAATTCACGGGGAACAAAGTGATCTCAACCATAGAAGAAGCTGCCAAAGATAAAGTTTCCACCAGTTTATCCACAAATTCTGACTTTCTTAAAGATCTTTATGAATCTCCTCTTGTAGATGGCACCAATTACCACCTACTAAGTGGATCTACGGGTTTGGTTCCTCAGGATGAAAACACCTCTGGTATTTTGAAAAAAATCATTCACCGGCTAGGCTTGGATAAGCTCACTTATAATATAGCCGATCTCCTTCATGGAAAATCGAATGATATTGTGGTTACCAACGCTAGCATGAGTCATTTCCCTGAAAACGGCCAAACACTGAACGTAGAATCGGTGGCTTGTGATCATTTCACTTATTATTCTACAATTGAAGGGATAGACGGCATTAAGAAGCTATTGCCAAAAATGAAAAAGTAGGTTTCGTTTGAGGGAGGACACGCTTACGCGTGTCCTCCCTCTGATAATAAAATTCACCTTTGCATTTTTTGGCGGCATTGCTCGGATTGCAAATCCTCGCTAGCGGTTCGTTTTTTATTATTTTTTCTCCTCAGCGCTCAAAATACTGCTGCTAGCGAGGATTTGCAATCCGAGCAGCCATAGACTAGAGAGCCCCAAAGTCGGCAGTACAAAGGCCTTTACATAAAAAATGGCAAAATTATCTGCCAATAACCAAAATACGATTCCATTCATTGATGAAAGATTTACTACATCAATAGCAGGATTAGGAAAAACGCGAAAATCAACAGATTTAGAAACCCGGGCAGCATTTATTCCCACTGGTAAATCTAATGTATCACATGGACTGCCTTCTAATGCTCCAAGCCGGAAGAATGGGAAATTAGGTGGAGTTGAAAAATTTGTAGTAGGCAACTGAACAGCATGCTGCTTTACCTCACATGCATCGCCAGCTAGATTCGGTTTATTTATATAATGTAGAACATTATTCGACCCCAAGGCAGCCATGTAAATGCGGTTATCCGGCGCTAATTGAGGCTCTCCCAAAAAAGTCGGTTGAGGACTCACGTAACCATCATATATGGCAACTGTATCTAAAGTAGTAGCCACGTCATCTGACCATAGATCATATTGAGTAACCGTCCATGCCATCGAAAGATATAAGTATCTACTGTTAGGTGAAATAGCAATCCCCCCAAAATCTCCGATAGGAATAAATATAACCTTGGGGTTACTCAGCAAGCCCGTACAGCGATCAAAATCATAAAGATGGATATAAGCTCCGTCATCGTAGCTAATGGTACTAAAGCGAGCATATATACTGCCATCAGGCGAAAATACGGCATGTCCTAATGCTTCGGGAACACTATCTCCTAAAACTTGTTGTCCGATTAATTTTACTCCTGAAGGATCAAGTAAACTTCGATTATAGATATTATTATTATGTTCAGGGCTAAGAATCCACCAATCTCTTCCATTTGCATGACGGGCAGCTGTAACAAAACCATAGGCTAATGTATCTTCGATAATAACTCGATGTGAATCAATAACTGCTCCAAGTCCGTTATTCAAACTCATATCAATAACGGCATGATATAAGTGTGGAGCTGCCCCACTCCAACCTTCGGGCCACCCAAATTTAACATCCTGATTAATAATAATGTATTTTTCTAGATTATTTGGGAAGGGAAGCGAAATCACCGTTTGTGGAAAGCTTGATCCACCTACTGTACCTTGAATCCCTGGCAAAAGGGCTCCACCATTTAGCATTCGTTGGTGACTGACGTCATTTACGATTGCACCATTCGTATAAAAAAGGAGGTTGCCATTAGAATCACACATGGAACTATTGCTACTATGAAAATCAAAATCTATATTATTGATTAATTCAACCTCTCTGTCATTATCACTCTTATCGAAAGAAACAGAAAAGAAAATGCTACTTCCCATGACCCAAACACGGTCTCGGTGTTTATCCAAGGGGATTTGAGCGATTAGATTGAATAAAAAACAAGTTGATAGAATAGATAAAAAAATTTCTTTTTTCATAAGGGTATAATTTGAAGTTTGTAAATTAATGGGCTAATATTCTGTATTCGTTTAATGAATATAAAAGTAAGGAATTTGGTGCCAATCAAGGAACGGCCTAAGCCTAATAGCCTGGGCTATTAAGCCAGATCAAGACATAGAGTGGAATCTAAAGACTCTTTTTTTGCCATACAAATTATTTCAAAATAAAGTCTATCTTAAGTAATAGCCAAAAACTTATTTTTTAGCTGCTACTATTTTAATTATTTTGAACGTATTTTGGGCTCTAAAAGATACGCAAGCGTGAAAATTAAAGATTCAAAAGACATTCTTCTATTAGTATTAGGTTCAGCTTTATTATTTCTTCCATTCCTTGGAAATGTACACCTATTTGACTGGGATGAATTAAACTTTGCTGAATGCGCCCGGGAGATGATTATAACGGGCGATTATTTCAGGGCCCGTATCAATTACCTGCCTTTTTGGGAAAAACCGCCTTTATTTTTTTGGCTGCAGGCACTGAGCATGAAAACTTTTGGGATAAACGAATTTGCTGCCCGTTTTCCTAATGCGCTGTGTGGAATGCTCACCAGCCTATTTCTCTGCCGGGCCGGAACAACATTGCACAACAGGAACTTTGGCATGCTTTGGGCAATAGCCTACCTCGGCAGCATTTTACCGGCAGCTTACTTCCGTTCGGGTATTATTGACCCTTGGTTTAACCTGTTTATTTTTACCAGTTTTTTTCTGCTTTTTAAATCCACTTTTAAAGGATCGAAAAAAAATCTGCTTTTAACTTTCTTCGCAGGCTTTTTACTTGGGCTAGCCGTACTGACTAAAGGCCCTGCGGCCTTTTTGATTATAGGATTGACGTTCGTGACCCGATGGGTATTAGCCAAGTTCAAAGCATTCATATCTTTGCGAACACTCATCCTTTTTGGGCTTGGGAGCATCCTGCCTACGCTCCTTTGGTTTGGCGTAGAAACAATGTTACATGGCCCGTGGTTCTTGACAGAATTTATTGAATACCAGTATCGTTTATTCAGCACTCCGGATGCGGGGCATGCAGGCTTTCCCGGCTTTCATTTGGTGGTTTTATTAGTTGGTGTGTTTCCGAGCTCTATTTTTGCTTTACCCCTTCTGATAAAACGGCCAGATAGTACCCCAATACAACAGGAGTGGCGAATTTGGGTTATCCTGCTTCTTGTAATTGTAGTGGTTTTATTTACCATAGTACAATCAAAGATTATCCATTATTCTTCTTTATCTTATTTTCCAATCACTTATTTGGCAGCTTTGTATGTATTTGATCAAAGTCAAAAAAGTAAAGCTTTTCATAAAGGGCTTAAAATTGGGATTATTTGCATTGGAGGCCTATACATTTTATCCGTTTGGACCTTGGTATATGCCGGCCATAACCAAGAAATGATAGCAGCCTTTTTAAAAGAAGGCAGTTTCGAACGCGCTGTCTTATCTCATGAAGCAGATTGGAAGTATCGGCATATTTTTCCTTCTTTCTTCTTACTACTGGGCTTGATATCTTTTCATTTATTTCAGAGGAAACAGCAAATAAGCCAAAGTGCTGTAGCATTGTGGATTTCTACCGCGCTATTTCTGGTAAGTGCCCTAATTTTGTACCTACCCAAAATCGAAGGTTATACCCAGGGTGCCACCATAGCATTTTTCAAAAGTAAAGCGGAGGAAGATTGCTATTTTATGCCCTTTTACAAAACTTACGCCCATTACTTTTATGGCCAGCAAAAACACCACGAGAATGAAAATTTCCGGGACGGAGACTGGCTGCTCGTCGGTCCGATTGATAAAGATGCTTACTTTGCGCGGCGGATAGATAAAGCCAAATGGCTAAATGCGGAGGGAAGAATTAAGGAGCTTTACAGAAAAAATGGTTTTATCTTTTTTAAAAGATCACACATTTATAATGAAGAATGATAATATCCCATCGCCAGGAGGACCCGGGGCTACGATCAGGCAGGACTAACGGTCAGCTTTTTGTTCTTAAAACGTCTACCAAATGAAATTATCCAGAACCAATTCTGTGCTCCAGGTAAGGATTTTTTTTCGGGATAGTATTATCCAAGTAATGAAACTTAGCAATCTATATGAAAACGGTAGGAAGACAAGAATTTATCATACTAATAACCGCTACAATATTATTTTTTTCCAATAATTGGGGCGTTCCGATTTACATTCTGGACGAAGCCAAAAACGCGGAATGCGCCCGGGAAATGTGGGAAGCCAACGAATGGGTTGTCCCTACATATAACTATGAGCTCCGCACAGATAAGCCGCCTTTGCATTATTATTTTATGAAAATCGGATTTTCTATGTTTGGGGTGAATGCTTTTGGGGCGCGTTTTTTTTCTGCCATTATGGGCATAGGAATCGTTTGGCTGATATTCCGATTTTGCAGAGAATCTCTGGGCAGAGAAACGGCATTTTTATCCAGTTTAGCAAGCATGGCTTCTATACACTTTGTGTTGGAGTTTCATTTGGCCGTTCCAGATCCATATCTGATTTTCTTTTTTGTACTCAGTTTATTCAGTTTTTATAAAAGTATCGAAGAACGAAGCCGCATTTATTTAGTACTAGGTTTTGGTGCCGCTGCCTTAGGAATGCTCAGTAAAGGTCCTGTGGCACCAGGTTTAATCGGATTGATATTCCTGATTTATCTACTTATTACAAAGCAGTTCAAAGGAGAAGTACTAAAGTTCATTTTCAACCCTTTAGGCATTTTAGTTTTTCTGGCAATAGGCGTTCCGTGGTTCGTAGCCGTCGGCCTGGCAACCGACGGAGCCTGGCTCGAAGGATTTTTTATTAAGCACAATATGGAACGCTTTACATCGGAGATGGAGGGCCACGGAGGTTTTTTCCTGTTGATTCCCTTGATTATGCTGGTTGGCATGCTTCCTTTTTCGGTATTTTTACCACAAGCCATTGCCCATGCATGGAAAAATCCACAAAAGCGATTTTTGCTTTTGCAGCTAATCAGCGCAATTACGATTGCTGTATTCTTCAGTTTATCCAGAACTAAGCTTCCCAACTATCCTTTACCAGCTTATCCCGCAATTGCTATTCTTTTAGGCGCTTATTTGGCACAATTAAGCAACCTTCAAAAAAGGGGAAATCGCTTCAGTTTCTTCATCTATGTAATCATTTCACTACTACTACCCATAGGCGTTTATTTTGGGATCAAAGGCGATCGGGTCATATCCGAACTCGGTGAGCTTAGCTGGTTGATGGCTCCCATATCTTTAGGAGCTATCCTAAGTTTAATAGCATATTTCCGCAACAATTTGAAAACCATCATTTTAATAAAAGCCGCGTCCTACATGCTTTCTGCAATACTTATTTTCTGGATCGGCTTTCCAATGATCAACCAATACAATCCGATTGAAAAAGCCTTGCCTTTGGTAAAAGATAATGAGCATTTAGCATACTACTACCGAATGAACAGAGCCTTCCCTTTTAACCTGAAAAGCGGCGTCAAAAACTTAAGTACTCCGGAAGAAGTAGAAGAACACCTATCTTCTTTTCCCAATGCAAAAATAATCACCTTAGCCCGGCATATAAAAGAATTGAAAGGCATCGACTTCAAGGAGGTTTTCAGGCAAAAAGATTTATTCGAAAATACAACAACAATCATTATTGCGGTTAACGGGAAACGGGAAACGGGAAACGAAGGACGGTAAACGGGAAACGGGGAACGGGAAAGGTAAAGTCTGAAGACTTTATACCGTCCATTCACCGTTTACCGTTTCCCGTTAACCGTTTACCGTCCTTCGTTTCCCGTTAACCGCAATAAAAAAGCTCCCTTACACCGCTCAATCGGCGAGCATTTATCCAGCAGCACATTGCCATTATAGGGTAAATAGATGCCCGGGGAAAAATAAGCTTCCAGCAGGATATAGGAAACATCTTCATCGGGGAAGAACTCGAAATCATAGGCTTTCCAATCCGTGTGCTTAATGGACTCCGTTTCCGCGAGCAATTGTGCTTTATCGCAAATATTTTTACCGCCCCAAATACGCAGGCGGACAGGCCAGTTGTAGCCGACATACGTTTCGGAGCGCGCCAGGTTAATTCTGAAAGTGTAACATTCCTTGGCTTTCATATTAAACTTAAGCTTCTGGCCCAAAGATTCCCAGGTTCCTTGTGAGCGAGTACAAAGGCCCACATAAGTTTGCCCGTCCAATGGCGGGGTATTAACATTCCAGGGGCCCGGCAAAACATCCGGCGTATCGTTTTCCATGCAATTGAACCATTCTTCCAGGCCTTCGCCATCAACGGGTTTTCCTTCAAAAGAAGGGTTATCAAGCGTAATCTGAGCATTCGACCACACAAAAATCAAGCTCATACCCAGCAGACCGGTCACTTTGATTAATTTCCTCATGAGTTATTTATTTACGTTCTTTGACAAATTGTGCCAAAACTCAATTAAGCTTGTTCTGTGAGGCGTTATTTCTGTATACAGGCACGCTAATGCGTGCCTGTATACAGAAATAAACTCCCTTGCAAAGGCAGCAGTAAAATGAAATACACACATAAAGCAGCTGCAGAACAAGTCTATTGTTAAAAGTCTAGGAACAAATACGTATTTTTGCCCGAACAAAAATCGAATAATTTTAGTTCTTTGCCAGGAATTGTGAAAAAATGGAACAATAAAATGATATTCCGCACAATCTGTCAGAGAAGGATAATTTTTAAAGTTTTCTGGAATCCCCCCATTTTTTATGCATAAAAATAAATCATCTTTTAGAAAACGACGAAACAGGCCCAATTATTTGTATGCCATTTTCAGCGTATCCATGGTCATTTTCATTTTAGGCCTTTTTGGCCTGGTAATACTACACACGCAACAGCTCATTGTTTATTTCAAAGAAAATGTGAGCATAAATATTGAACTAAAAAATAATGTTCCTCAGGAGCAAGTTCAGAAAGTACGCCAAAAATTGGAGGCGCTTCCATACGTAAAACCCGCTTCTGTCGTTTTTACCCCTAAAGAACAAGCGTTAAGTGAATTGGAGAAAGACTTTGGCAAAAATTTTATCGACTTAGGCATGCCAAATCCTTTATTTGATGTACTTGAATTCAATGTGAAATCAAACTTCATGAACGCCGACACCTTGCAGATCATCAAAAACTTAATGGCTAAACTGCCTCAGGTTAATGATGTATACTATCAGGAAGGCCTATTGAAAGAATTAGAAGAGAACATTCAGAAAGTTGCCTTGGTAGGCATTATCACAAGCGTGCTTTTCATTTTGGTTGCTTTGAGCTTAATACATAATACGATAAAGCTAGCCATGTACTCCAATCGTTTTTTAATAAAAAACATGGAACTTGTTGGCGCTTCCTGGGAATTCATTACCCGGCCCTACATAACCCGGAGTATACTCCACGGGGCCTTGTCGGCCTTATTTGCGATTGCTGCTTTAATCGGCATTCTGATACTGATTCAAAGAGATATACCTGAAATTCAGACTTTAGAAAATAAAACCAGTCTTTTTTTATTATTTTTGGGCCTTCTTGGTCTAGGCATACTTTTAACAGCTGCCAGCACCTATTATACAGTAAACAAATACTTAAAAATGCGCTTGGATGACTTATATTAGGAAGTTAGTTCCATTTTCCACAATTTGTCAAAGAACGGAAAGTTTAAACTTTCTAAACTCCAATAGAAGTTATCCGACAATGAATAATTATTTAACCCAAATTGCGATGTAAAAGGATAAATAGGGAAGAATTTGTGAAAAACGGAACCGATAGGCGAAGTTTTGAAACAAATTACTGACGATTTAGCCTCATTTTAATGAATCGTAACTTGCATTATTTGATAATATATGAGCACAAGGAAACCGACTAAAAAAAAGGTGGTCGTAACCACTTCCAAGAAAGATAGCCCGGCACCGAAGAAAAAAGGCAGCGTCAAAGCGAGTAAAGCAAAAATCGGAAGCCTTAACAAGAAAAGTCAGGAGCCTCTTCTTTTTGGGAAGCGCCACTATATCTTTATGAGCATAGGGGTTGGATTGATTGCCCTTGGCATGATTTTGATGTCAGGAGGGAGTATGCCCAGCCCTGATGTTTGGGATGAGGGCATCATTTACAGCTTCCAACGTACAGTGCTTGCCCCTATTTTAATCCTTGGCGGACTGATCATGGAGATATACGTACTTTTCATGAATGATTAATCCATTTCTTTTTAACCAAATAATTAAGAAATGGAAGAACTCATTCGATCGGCCGTTCTTGGAATCATTCAGGGCTTAACCGAATTTCTGCCGGTAAGCAGCAGCGGGCATCTTGAACTAGCCAAATTCCTTCTGGGTGAAGACCGCCTCCCGGAAGACAGTCTCCTGCTCACCGTGATGTTGCATGGTGCAACGGCTTTGAGTACAATAGTGATTTTCCGTAAGGATATCTTATTTATTCTTCAGCGATTGTTTGCTTTTACATGGAATGAAGAAACTCAATTTGCCCTGAAAATAGTAATTTCTATGATTCCTGCGGCTTTCATTGGTCTTTTCTTTGAAGACGCTGTTGAACTGCTTTTTAATAGCCAAATCCTTTTAGTCGGTGCTATGTTAGCCATTACCGGGCTTCTTCTGTTATTTGCTGACCGGGTAACCAATGCCGACCGGAAAGTAGGTTTTATAGATGCTTTGATTATCGGAGTGGCCCAGGCCATAGCCATTTTACCAGGTATCTCGCGTTCAGGCGCCACCATTGCCTCGTCTATTTTATTAAAAATAGAAAGATCTAAAGCAGCTCGTTTTTCCTTTTTGATGGTTGTACCATTAATTTTGGGAAAGATGGCCAAGGATATCCTCAGCGGTGATTTACATTACGAAAGCAGTTTATTTTGGCCTATAAGCGTTGGTTTTATTACGGCTTTCCTTACAGGCCTGGTAGCCTGTCAGTGGATGATTCAACTGGTCAAAAACAGTAAACTTACCTATTTTGCCATTTACTGCTTTGTCGTTGCTATTTTTGCAGTACTATTGGCTCTATTTTATCAATAAATGGACAAATCAGACATACAATCCTACAATTTTAAGGAAGGTACTTTACTCCTCGTTGACAAGCCGCTTGACTGGACGTCCTTCGATGTAGTTAATAAATTGCGTTTCGCTATCAAAAAGCGGTTGAATGTAAAGAAAATTAAAGTAGGCCACTCCGGCACTCTAGACCCCAAAGCATCCGGCCTGCTGTTGATCTGTACGGGGAAATTCACTAAAAAATTACAAGAACTTCAGGGATTATCGAAGTGGTATACGGGTACGATTACCCTTGGAGGTACTACGCCTTCCTATGATATTGAAACACAGATAGATGAGGTTTTTCCAACCGATCACATAACTAAAGAACTCATTGAGGAAACACGTTTAAAATTTTTGGGCGATATCGAACAACTCCCGCCAGTTTATTCAGCAATAAAAGTGGATGGGCAACCCCTGTATAAAAAAGCCCGGAAAGGGATAGAAGTGGAAATATCAGCCCGGCCGGTCAAAATATTGGAATTTTCCATTACACGAATCCAGTTGCCTGAAATTGACTTTGAAGTACATTGCTCCAAAGGCACATACATCCGTTCTCTTGCGCATGACTTTGGAAAGGCGTTAAATAGTGGCGGGTATTTGAGTGCATTGCGGCGGACAGCAATTGGCGACCATTCAGTGGACAATGCATGGAAGCTTGAGGATTTGGTTGCGCTTATCAAGGATCAAATAGAGTGAAACAAAGATAACTTTTAAACCTACCATTGGCAAAGGAGCTTTCTTTGTTTCGACCCTTTCACACCATCGGACGTACGGTTCCGTATCACGGCGGTTCCTAAAATTAGCCTAGCGGGTCGGTCTGACCATCAGGATCTGTCCGATGATGACTTCCTCTGCATAATTTAACGGACTCACATGCGCAAACTGATCAGCAATTGGATCCACCAACTAAAACCACTGCGCGACTTTTCGCCCAGCTTCATTTCTAAAGATACCCCCTTTTTTCTTTCAATTGAAGGATTTTCAATTGAAAGAGGAAAAGCCATGGGTAGCGTAACACCACATGGCTTTTCCTGTTCCATTTCTGCCAAACGGAATTTGGAAGACGCTACGACGCAGGCACAACTTGTCCCGTAAACTTACGGGAGCCTGCGCCGAACGGGGAAGAGCGATCAGAAACAGGCCAGGTGAGTGGCGCATAAGTGCCCGCTAAACGACGGGCGAACATATAGAAGCTGGCCTTTTAGCGCCACTTGGGCGCTGCAAGCAGGCCCCTTTTAGATCCGAAGTGACTTACTTTTGTATTCGTTAAGGCTTTATTGTATCCGGATCTTGCCGGGTATCGAAGATGTCGGTGATGAAGATTATTGGCTTGGCAATTCGATAGATAATTTTGTAGATTTTTTCCACTAATAAGTAGCGATGCCCTTTGCCTAAGAGTTTTAAGCTTTCTTCTTCTTGTCCAAGCATTGGATACGCTTTAAGCCGCTCTACCTCCTTTCGAATTGCCTTGATGGTTTTGATCCCTTTTTTAGGGTTGTCTTGATCGGCATAATAACTTTTTATCTGGGTTAGGCGACGTTCTGCGTTTCGGGTAAACTGTATTTTCATGCTCCCAGAAGTCTTTCCATTACCTCTTCTATATCGGACACTCGTCCAGCCTCAATGTCTCGTTCTGATTCCTCGGCCCGAGCTATTAGATTCTTAACGGTGATTGGGCTTCCGTCGGGATTAGACCCAATCACCTTGTCCATATTTACAGCACCTTCACTTTTGCGCTGGATATCCAAAAGTTGTTTAAGTAGCTCCACATCTTGCAGGTTAATCAGCCACTCGATGAGCTTGTATTTCTCGGCCTGTACATTCATGATTCCTGATTTTAAATATATAAAGATAACGATTTTATGAACATAAAAGTTTCTATTGTTCTATTGCCGCGGATGTTTTGCTCGACAGCCAGTTTCAATGTTTCCAGGCCTGTTTGCTGATAGGCTTCCGTGGATGCGGTGCGCCGGTGATCGGCAAAGGTCTGCTCAAGGCACACATCCTTGTTTTCCTTAAGCAAATGCGCAACCACACTTTGACGGATCTTCATCGGACTGAGTTTTTGGCCTTACCGCCCTTTATTGAGCAAGCGGTTGATCGCCCCCTGCCAGAGCTGCTTTCCTTGCTGACTCAGGATGAAGTAAGGTTGCTCTTCTTTGGACCGATAAGCCGTCCGATCTTGCTTAAGGTACCAGTAAACAAAAGAATTTGCTGTGCTTTGAGGCTCAACACCCGGGCTTGGGTTTTCTTATTAGCCCGGATCTTGATTCGCCCCCGTTCCAGGTCAATATCGCTTACTTCCAGCCGATTGATCTCCAGTACTGTCAAGGCCAGATACACCAACAGGGTCACAATGACTTTATCGCGTACAGGCACCGCCGGCCAGATTTCATACAGCGCTTCCAAAATGGCGTATCAATAAATAAAAGCCATGTGGCGGTATTACACTACATGGCTTTTTTAGTTCTATTTCCGCCAAGCGGAGTTTGGCGGAGGCTACGACTTAGGCACAGACTTTAGCCTGGTGGCTATGGACACAGCCTACGCCAAACGGGGCTTTTTGATTATAGTGTACCGATTACATAATCGGCTAATTCAAATTTTCGACCATTTTGCCTAAACGTTAAATTAACAACAGCACCAGAATATGGTCTCCAAAAATACAACTTATGGTTTGCCCCAACTTTCTCAACTTTATGTAAAATGATAATTGATTTATCTTTAGTTGAACGGTTATCATTTGGGCTTAGCTCATCATATTTTTTGTCCTGGGATATTACAACTTCCTTTTCACACACTTTTAGTTGAGTGCAATTTTCAAAGATTCCATTCTTGTCATATAAGACAAATTGTGTATCATCTTTACATAAGAAAAATTCTCTTTGAGTATGTTCTGAAGATATAGCTTCAATAAGCAAACTACAATTACCAAAATTTTTTACTTTATCTCCACACCCTAATAAAACCCCAAAAATAATAATCAGTATCAACTTCATTGTTATTCGTTTTCAGGTACGGTCGGGAACACATTTTGGTCTTTCTTTTCATCAATAATTTCCTGAACATCACTTGGGTTGTATTTATCTCCGAAGAAATAGTACACGTCAAATGATTCTCCATCAACTTCAACCGATTTACTCATCCAAACATCACTTTCAAACGCATCGCCGGGTTCACCTCCATCTTGTCGCAAACCGTCTAAGTAGTCTCCATAATGTACTGTCTCGTGCAATAAGGTCATATATACAGGAAGCAATGCTTTAAATTTATCTTCTTCTGATGCATCACTATTCAATATTGATTCTAAGTGGTCAAGTCGTGCCGTACTTAATTGAATCTCTCCAGTAGTCGCATCATAAAATCCATTAGTCCCTTCCATTCCCCCAGGGTTATCTCTTGCTATAATTGTTGGTCCACTATCCCAAGTAACAGCCTTACGCACTTCATCAGCATTTAAGTTTCCTATCCCATCTGGATTATCCGCTGCGGTATTATTAGCGAAAGTATTTAAAATAGTCGGACTATTCATAACATCACTTGATACATACTTTTGAAGATAGGTAGCAAACATTTTATACTTCGAAGCAAGGTGAGCAGGTAACTTATATCTACCATCGGGGTCTATGTAAAATATTGGGTTATTGCCGGCATAAACAAAGGGGCTTTCACTCGGAAACTTACTTGCTAAGGGATCCACCAACCAAAACCACTGCGCGACTTTTCGCCCGGCTTCATTTCTAAAGATACATCCTTTTTTCTTTCAATTGAAGGATTTTCAATTGAAAGAGGAAAAGCCATGAGTAGCGTAACACCACATGGCTTTTCCTGTTCCATTTCTGCCAAACGGAATTTGGCGGAGGCTACGACGTAGGCACAGCCCATAGCCGTCAGGCTAAAGGCAAAATTCGTGGTGTGATTAAATCAACCTTTAAGGCCTTTAGGTCTTACAATATCTTAGCCACGGGTGTAACCCGTGGTTTTAAAAGGGTTTTGAATCGACTCTGTAGGAGTCTAACAAAAAGCTGTGCTTTCTCATATAAGGTTAGACTCCTACGGAGACGTACAAAAAATGTACCTTTTTTCCCAGGGAGAACCCTGGGCTAAGCTATTAAAAGACCTAACGGCCCTTAGCCTGACGGCTATGGGCACAGCCTACGCCGAACGGGGGAAAGAAAAGGTGTTAAATGAATTCGTTTATAATGGGGTTATTCTCCGGCTTCTCGAAGGATCCAAGCGTATAACTTTGGAGAAATTCGAAACTCCGCTTTATATATTAAGTCATCCATAAGCGGCCTTACATTATCAATAATACCTTCAATTTTGGCTTCTAATAAAGCACCAAGCAATCCTGTAATCTCAAGGCCTAGCTCTTTAGCTTTTCTCCTACCTTTTCGCTCATCAATCAGAAGAACATCTGCGTTTAATTCCAAAGCCAAGACAATGGCTTCAGATTCTCCCGCATCAAGTTCTTGACATAACAATGAAAACTGTTCAACATCCTGAATAGCTTCAACTTTTATCCAATCCAGTTTATCAATAATTTCTATTTGTGTTGGAAGTCTGGATAATTCTTTATAAACAACAGGAGGAATTATGATTTCCTCAAACAATTCCTTGAGAATGTGCAGTACTTCAATTTTGTACAGATTGGTAATTACAGAAGTGTCACTAACAATGACCATTAGGTGGAAAGATCAGTAAGCTTTGCCTTGTCTAAATTTAGCCATAGTTTTTAAATCCTCCTCAAGGTCCTCAATATCATATTTGATATAGACGTCTCTTTTGGAAAGCTCTTTCTGAAAGGATAACAAATCCATATCCACTAAGCTTCTTGCTTGCCCCATTGTCAGCCTTTCTTTGTCATAAAGATACACTGCCAACTCAATCAATAATTCTTCTGAGCCAATTTCAGCTTTTTCGAGCGTTTCTTTTTTTATTAAGAGATCTTCCATTTTAATACCTTATGATAACTAGGATTCTTTTGTAAAAGCTTTTCAGTATGATTCTTCTTAAAGAAATATATTTTTAAACCATTTAGTTCCTTCAAGGTAATAAATCTTATGGGTATTTAAAAGTGGTTGTGCGATTTTATTTCCTGCCTATACCTTGTTGCCGGGATATGACTCCGAAGTAGGCGTGTAGTTGCTCACACGCTTACCCGCCAAACGGAATTTGACAGACACACCGACGCAGGCATAGCTTATCCCGCAAACTTACGGGAGCCTGCGCCGAACTGGGCTTTAATTCTATTCTTTGCCTTTTTTTCTCAACAGACGATTCTTGCCATCAGGCAGATTTTCTTTCATTATCAAATTTTCTCCGTCAAAGGCTTCTATTTGGTCGGCTAAACTTAAATTCTTATCAAACTTACAATTACCAGTAAAATTAGTGCTAACCCATAACTCTCCTGATTCTTGATAAATTGCAAACTCCAAATTCCTTTGTTCATCCTCTTTCTTAAACGCAATCCATACACCACCATCACTACCGCCTATCCATTCAGCATTATTTGGTAAAGTTGACGGTTTTTGTTTTTTACCATTGCTGCAAGCAAACAATAATATTGACATAAACATCCATAAACAAAGTTTTTTAATGCGCAGCTACCTGCCGGGCGACCTTTTGGGAGCATGGCCAGGTAGCGTTTA
>CAZHZT010000121.1:0-11302 GCA_964537285.1 uncultured Saprospiraceae bacterium
ATTCATTTTTTAACGGCTGCCAGCCTGTCAAAAAGCTAAATTGAATAAGGCCGGTCCGAAAACATTGATTGACAGCAACCATTTTTAATCACCGTGACAATATGAAGCTCCGGAAAATTCGGGATGACTCATGTTTGAAGTTCCATTTTCCACAATTTATGTCAAAGAACTAATATTCTTAAACACAAAAAATGACGACTACATTCCACGCTAACGGCAAACTATTACTAACAGGAGAATATTTCGTATTGGATGGAGCGCTTGCATTGGCTTTGCCGGCAAAATTTGGGCAGAGCCTGGCGGTAGAAAAAAATCCTGAATTAACCAATGAACTTACCTGGAAGAGCCTTGACCGAAATGGAAATACATGGTTTGAGGTTGCTTTTACGCTTCCGGACTTGAGTTTAAAGAATAGTTCGGACTCGCAGGTTGCCAATACATTACATCAAATATTAAGCGCAGCAAGGGAACAAAATTCCACATTTTTAGAGGGTTCCCAAGAAGGTATTTTAGTAAAAACAGAACTGGGTTTCCCCAGAGATTGGGGCCTTGGAACAAGCTCAACACTAATTGCCAACATCGCCAAGTGGGCATCAGTTGATCCTTTTATGCTTTTATTTCGCTCTATGGGCGGGTCTGGCTATGACATTGCCTGTGCAAATGCTAAAGGTCCTGTTTTTTATCAACTATCGGATGATGGTATTCCTCTTGTTCAAGATGCAGGTTTTGCTCCGAATTTTAAAGAGCAGCTTCATTTTGTTTACTTAGGTCAAAAGCAAAATAGCCGGACGGCCATTAATCAGTATAGAGCGCAGACGGCGCTTCAGGATCTTTCGAAGAATATTGAGCGGATAACGGAAATCTCCAGAGCGATCAATCGTATTACAAATGATTTTCCTTTGTTTTGTGAATTATTGGAAGAGCATGAAGAAGTAGTTAGTGCGCAGACTCAGCTTGTTAAAGTAAAAACCGAGCGATTCCCGGATTTTCGAGGAGTGGTAAAATCACTAGGAGCATGGGGGGGCGATTTTGTTTTGGTGGCTAGTGATGAACCGGGTGTTTATGTAAAAGAATATTTTTTGGGGAAAGGCCTGAACACTATTTTAGGTTATGAAGAAATGGTTTTATGAGAAATAACCTGTACTCCGTACAACGCTCCATTGAACAATTTACCCTTTAAAAATAAATGCTGCTTTAGCATGAAGTATTTCAACACAAAAAAAATTCCATGTTTATTTATCGTACTATTTCTATTGAGCTTATTCGGTAGCTCTTTAGGGGCACAACGTTTTTTGCAAATGGAAAAAGTAAATAGTCTGAAAAACTGGCGTTTTTATCCGGGCGATGAGCTCGTTTTTCGAGTCGATAGTCTTTGGTATATCCGAACAATCACAGGGTTTAATTTTGAGAATAAGTGGATTTTATTTGAAGATGGTAAAGTAGGGCTTGAAGAAATTAATACGATTAAAACCTATACAAACCCTAAGTTGGGAAGAACCTTGGGGCAGCAGCTATATCTTTTCGGTACAGCTTGGGGGCTTTACTCTGCTGTTGATGCCTTAGCGACGGATCGGAGTCTTAATTCAGATGTGCTATATGTAATGGGCGCTTCCTATTTGACTGGTTTTATATTAAGCAAATTACCAAAAGGCAAGAAACATCGCATAGGTAATAACAGGCGGATCAGGTTACTGGATCTTACTTTTTATCCTACAGATTAATCTTTTGCCGGATAAAGAGAAACGATTTCGATAGGGTTAACCGTTTCTTCAAACCATTTAAGCGGCGAAGGGTTTTTATCTCCGGTAGACGTATCGCATTTGTAGAATAAGTAAAATAATTGTAGAAAATCTTGTACTTTAATTAATAGGTTTTGTAGTCTAAGACTTCCGTCTATTTTTTGATTAAAAAGATGGATCATTCTCCAGGAATAGTAAGCTTCATCATGAAGTTCGATAATATCGAGTACATCTTTTTGATCGGTATATTCCTCCATAAACTTTCTGGCGAGTACTCCATGGTGTTTTTTCCAGTCTCTAGGTTTTCGGTTTTTATCTTCTTTGTATTTGAAGGTGTCGTGGGCCATAGCAATTAGTCTGAGTTTTTGGCGAGACTCTGTGCTCAGGGAAGTAATTTGATCAATATTTTCAAGAACTTCTTTTACATGATAGATTACCTGGCCTTCGGGATGGCCGAAGCGGGGTTTTCCCCAGAAAAGTCCACTTTCGAATTCGGAGGTCTTTAAAATGGTTTTTTCAAGCTCTGTTTCAGGTTGCAAGAGCTTTGAAATAATTTCGCTTTTAGAGAAAAAGGCGTTCATTAAGAAAAAGTTAAAGAAGCTGTTAATCTGATGTTAAAAAAAGTTTTGCCAAAAAACAAGGTAAAACGTCAGTCGTTTCTAATAAAACTGTTGAAAAAAACAGTTCATTTCCCTTGATGGGATGATTTTTTATCTCACTCTATAAATTTCGCAAAAACTTAGGAGCTTAACTACATTTTACAAGAATTATTTTATGCGAAACGAACTAAAAAAGCAAATAATTATGAAGCAATTACTTTCTTATGTACTGGCTGGAGCATTAGGAGGCTTGGTAGTACTTGGCGGGCTCCATGTCAACTCTGGCGAAAAGGTTGAAAAAGGTGAAACAATAGCCAAACAGGTAAAACATACCTATAACGTAAACCCAAAGACTTTTAACGCAGCTTTTGATTTTTCTCGGGCAGCGGAGGTTGCAATGCCTGTTGTTGTGCACATTTCTTCAAAAGCAGCTCCAATTGCTCAAAATAATAGCGATGGCTTCATGGATCCATTCCAATTCTTCTTTGGTGATCAACTACCTTTTGATTTCCCTTTCGATAGCCCAATTCAGCAAGGTACAGGCTCAGGTGTGATCATTAGTGAAGACGGATACATAGTTACCAATAATCATGTCATTGATTTTGCAGAAGATATAGAGGTAACCCTTTCGGATGATCGCAAATTCAAGGCAGAGGTAATCGGTATTGATGAGCGCACTGATCTTGCTGTGATCAAAATAGAGGCGGCTGGCCTGCCTACTTTAGAGTATGCTAATTCTGAAGAGGCTAAAGTTGGAGAATGGGTATTAGCAGTAGGCAATCCGTTTGACTTGACTTCTACGGTTACAGCAGGTATTATCAGTGCTAAGGGCAGAGATATCGATATTATTAAGCGAAGAGATGCTATAGAAAGCTTTATTCAAACCGATGCTGCTGTTAATCCTGGAAATAGTGGAGGAGCGCTGGTAGATAAAGAAGGCCGTTTGCTGGGAATTAACACGGCAATTGCCAGCCCAACAGGAGCGTTTGCAGGTTACTCTTTCGCTATTCCGTCTGATATGGTTAAAAAGATCGTTTCTAATATCATAGATTACGGAGCACCGCGCGCCAGGCTTGGGATAAATGTTTTTGACTTAAACGAAGAACTGGCAAAAGAAATGAATATTACTATAAATAAAGGTGTATTTGTAGAGCGAGTTGAACCGGGTAGCGCTGCACAATATTCGGGTATTCTACCTAAAGACATCATTATAGGCATTGATGGAAAATCAATTCAGAGTTCTCCTGAATTGATTGAATACCTTGATAAGAGTAAAGTCGGAGATGTGGTTTCCCTTAAGGTGAATAGAAAGGGAAAGAACAAAGAAATATCCGTAAAGCTGAAAGCATAAACCATCTTTGCCTTTAGCTGTTTCTCCATCACAAAAAAATGGAGAATATGAAAAGGGCGATATTTTGGTTCAGGAACGATCTTCGCTTAAATGATAATATTGCATTAATTGAAGCGCTGAAGAAAAGCGAGGAGATCGTTCCTGTTTTTATATTAGATGAACGCTACCTGGATAGAGATGAATGGGGATTTAAAAGAATCGGACCATTCAGGTTAAAGTTCTTGTTAGAAAGTGTTAATGATTTAAAAGAACATCTTCGAGAATTAGGAAGCGACCTTCTCTTCCGCAGGGGAATTCCGGAACAAGTATTACCTCAGCTGGTAAACGAATACTCCTGCGAATCCATATTCGCTACAAAAGAGTATACCTATGATGAAATTAATCAGGAAAATATGGTTGCTCAGGAAGCTTCCCTTGAGTTATTTCACAATTCAACCCTGATACATCCCGACGATCTTCCTTTTGAGATCGCTCAACTGCCCGAAGTTTTTACCCAATTTCGCAAACGCGTAGAAAAGTATTCTAAAGTAAGGACTCCCTTAGCTACTCCTACCAGTATTAACAGCCCGGAAATTATTCCAAGTGAGGTGCCTTCCCTGTCAGATTTGGGTTATCAGGAGCCGAGTGTAGATCAAAGAGGGGTCATGCCTTTCAAAGGAGGAGCTTTAGCTGCTTTTGGAAGAATAGATCATTACTTGTGGGAAACCGAATCCCTCTCTTCTTACAAGGAAACCCGAAACGGTCTGATTGGCGCTGATTATTCTACTAAGTTTTCTCCTTGGTTGGCAAATGGCAGCATTTCAGCTAGAAAAATTTACCACGAAACAGAAGCCTATGAGGCGGAGGTAGAGAATAACAAGTCTACTTATTGGCTTAAGTTTGAGTTGTTATGGCGAGATTTTTTCAAATATGTTGCCATGCGCTATGGAAATAAGATATTTCTTCCGGGTGGCATAAAAGGACAGGCCAGGCAATGGAAGCCTAATGATCGGCTCTTTGATAAATGGGCAACCGGTAATACCGGCGACCCATTTGTGGATTCCAATATGCGTGAGTTATTGTACACCGGGTGGATGAGCAACAGAGGGAGGCAGAATGTGGCTTCCTATCTGGTGCATCAAATGAAGCAGGATTGGCGGAAAGGAGCCGCATGGTTTGAGTCCTTGCTCCTGGATTATGATCCAACCAGTAATTATGGCAATTGGATGTACGCTGCCGGAGTGGGGAATGATCCTCGCGACCGCGTATTTAATACAAAGCGTCAAGCGGATATGTATGACAAAAAAGGGCATTTTCAAAAGCTTTGGTTGAATGGGGAAAATGTAGAGCCCTACGAATTTGTAAAGAGTTATTTGTAGTCTTGCATCCTGATCTTTGTTTATTGCTCATTGCGAAGAGATGTTGAAGTGATTTACTGAGATGGAGCATTCCTAAGGGCTGGGGTTCAGTAATTTTTTAAAAAGCAGGCAGGAGCAAATTTTATAGTAAAAAAATAATGCAAAAGCGCATAAGCTTTTATGTTTCTTGCATATAAGAACAGTTGGAAGGTCTTACGCACTCTCCTAACAAAGTGTTTCCGTTTGTTTGACTATTTGTGTACTTTTTTTGATATACTCTTTATTTAGACTGATTCTAATCGGTTATTGATTGAGGAAGTGTCAGAACAACGGCATTTCATAGTTTCACTACAGTTTTTAATGGTGATTCCGTTAGAATTAAAAGTCTGTATGAAATTTTTTAACGTTGGGTTAACTTAAGAGGAACACATTTGCGCCAAATACAAGTCCAAGCACATTCACATATTTAATATCATTTAATCTAAATTCATTCAAAATGAAGCGTTTTTTACTTGCTTTTGCTTTAGTTTCTATGGTGTCTGTATTTGCACAGGCGCAAGCAATCTTCGATGAAGAGATCGAAGTTCCTGCTGGTTATGCTCCAGTTGAGGTGGTAATGCCACCATCTCCACTTTCTATGCAGATTCTTTTCATTGGTGCTACTGATATGGTTCAGACAACTGAAACTTACGGTAATGCTGCTGGTGAAACTCCTGCTAAGCAGTGGCACGATTTCATCGGTTTCACTCCAGACAATGATTCCGATGATATGGGTTGGATTTCTGTAAACCACGAAATGATCCAGTCTAATGACATGATTGGTGATGGTGGTGGAATGACTGTATTCAAAGTTAAGCGCGATGCTGACACTGACACACTTCAGATCGTTGAGCAAACACTTAATGATGGTCGTTCTGGTAAATTCTTCAACGTTGATTTCGCTAACACTGTAGGTGAAACTGGTATGAACTGCGGTGGTATCACTTCTTCTGTTGATGGTCGTATCTGGACTGCTGAAGAATGGTTCCGTACTTCTAACGGTTCTATCCGGCAAGATGGTGGTGGAGTTAGAGATACATCTGACTACACTATCACAAATGACAAGTCTGGCTGGGGTTCTGACGTAACAGTTAAAGGTTACGAAAACTTCAACTACATGGTAGAGATCGATCCTAAGCAAGCGGTAGCTATCCGCAAGCAGTACAACTGGGGTCGTCAAGGTTTTGAAGGTGGTGCTGTACTTTCTGACAATAAAACTGTATTCTTAGGTTGGGATGGTACTCCTGCTTTCATTACTAAGTTCGTTGCTGATACTCCTGGTGATTTCACTGAAGGTACACTATACTGCTACAAGCATGATTCTGCTGAGAAGTGGTTCCCAATCGAGAACAATTCTGAGAACATGCTTGATGTTAAGAGCGCTTGTATTGCATTGGAAGGTACACTAGTTGCTCGTATCGAGTGGGTTGTATTCATTCCTGAGTTAAATAAAGTATACATGACTGAAACAGGTAACGACGGTGTAGGTGACAGATGGGATGACGAGGTTGCTGAAGGTGCAGTAATTTCTGATTACCACCACCAGCGTGCATTTGAGCAAGGTTTGACTTCTGCTGCTGACCCTGCTTATGCTGACCGTTATGGCCGTGTTGTTGAATTTGATTTGGAAACAAACGAACTACGTTCTTACATTGAAGGTGGACCAAACTGGCCAAACGCTACAAGCCCATCTGAAGCGGATTACTTCAGCAAGCACCTTTCTAACCCTGACGGTTTGAACTACATGTTGATTGGTGGTAAGCCATACTTAGTAATTTGCGAAGATTTGAACGGTACTTCTTACGGTCGTACTCCGGAAGGTGTTTCTAACAGAACTTGCGAATTGTTCTTGTTGGATTTGGCTAAGTCTAGCCCACTACCTTCTGACTTGATCCGTTTGTCTGTTACTCCACAAGGTGCTGAAATCACTGGTGCTTGACCAACTCCAGACATGAAGACTTTGTTGGTGAACTCTCAGCACCCATCTTCAAGCAACCCATTCCCATTCAATAACTCATTGACTTACGCTATCAATGGTTTTGAAGGATTGGTTTCTTCTGATCTTGAGCCAGTTTTTGAAGATACTGACGCTTTCACAATTTATCCAAACCCTGCTACACGTGTTGTATTCTTCAACAAAGCAACGGATGCTGCTCTTTACGATGCTGAAGGTAAGCGTTTGAACGTTTTCCGTAACGCTACTGAAATCGATGTAACTTACTTAGCTCCTGGTATTTACTTCATCCAGAATGCTGAAGGTGATATCCAGAAATTGATCATCCAATAATTTTTGGAGATATCTGATATAAATCGAGTTTAGAGGGTTTAGAAAGTTTAGGTTTTATAATCTAAACTTTCTGAACCACCTAAATTCTAAACTAACTATTGTATTCCTATCTATTTTTTTCAATTTATTCTTATAAATGGTTTTAAAATGAGTGCTATAAAGTGGCTGGTGTTTGCAATTATTTCAACCCTTTGTTTGGTATTGGTTTCTTTTCAAAAGCAAAGTAATCTTCTTATTGCTGACTATACATTGGAGGTTGAGAATCAATATGCAAAAGGATTGAATGAATTAAATGAGGCAATAGATAAGCTCCATGATTCTGCCTTAAAAGTGAAAGGTGGTGCTGAATCTGAAATATTAAGAGAAGCGATTACGAACGCTCGCTATGCTTATAAGAGCATTGAATTTCTAATTGAATACTTTGATCCTCAGGCAGTAAAGAATTCTCTAAACGGTGCTCCTCTCCCATCTGTTATGCCTAAAGTGCCTGAGGTTATAGTTCTTGAGCCAGAAGGCCTTCAGGTTTTAGATGAGATCATTTTCCTTGAAGAGCCCTCCGAAGCGATTGATGATATTATTCCGCTTTGTGAGCAACTCAAGAACGTGTATACCCCTATTAAAAACTACCAACTGAAAAAAGACATTACTCACAGGCACATTTTCGAGGCTGTCCGGTTTGAATTGATCCGGGTTTTCACTTTAGGTCTTACTGGTTTTGATACTCCCGGCTCAGCTAATGCCATTCCGGAGGCTTCCAAAGCATTAAGTGCTTCCTCTAAAGCTATTTTTGTTCATGATGAGTTATTGGCTAAGAAAAAGCCTGCGTTGAAGGATGAAATTCATAGCCTATTTAAAGAGGCCCAGAAATATCTCGAAGAGAACAATGATTTTGAGACCTTTGATCGCTTGGTTTTCCTAAAGTCTTTTATTAATCCATTATACGAAAAAGTATATAAAGCTCAAAGAACAATAGGTATTGAAACCATTGATGAGGTGGAGAGAGTTCCCCATCATGTTAATTATCATTCTACTAATATTTTTGGCAATGATTTCTTTAATGCGGGAGCCTTTGCCAATATACCGGAAAAGGATTTGTCTAGTGAAAAGGTAGCATTAGGAAGAATGCTGTTTTTTGATCCAATTCTTTCGGTCAATAATAAACGTGCTTGTGCTTCTTGCCATGATCCGGAAAAAGCATTCACAGACGGGAATAAAAAGAGTCTGGCACTAGATTTCGAGGGGACTGTTAATCGTAACGCACCTACGGTCATTAATTCCGTTTTTGCGGATAAATGGTTTTACGATTTCCGGGTAGAAATATTGGACATGCAAATGCAGCATGTTGTGGCGGATAAAAAAGAGTTTGCGACTAATTTTTCTGAAATTATTAAAAAAATTAAGGAAAGTAAGGAGTATGTTGAATTGTTCAATGAAGTATATGGTATGCAAAGCAGCAGATCCATTTCCGGAGGCGCCATTACGGATGCATTGAATTGTTATGTTGCGAGTTTGCACTCCTTTAATAGTCCATTCGATCAGTATGTAAGAGGGGAATCTGAGGAGTTAAGTGAGTCAGCAAAGAGAGGGTTTACTATATTTATGGGTAAGGCTGCATGCGGTACTTGTCACTTTGCACCGTCATTTTATGGAACGGTTCCTCCTTATTTTAAAGAATCTGAATCAGAGGTATTGGGTGTACCTGGCACTAAAGATACTGTAAACCCTGTTTTGGACAGTGACATTGGAAGGTACGGAAATGGTTATCAAATCGATAAGGCTGATTTTTATAAATATTCTTTCAAAACGACTACTGTTCGCAATGTGGCAATGACTGCTCCGTACATGCACAATGGCGTTTATGATTCCCTGGAAGAAGTCGTTAATTTCTACAACATGGGAGGTGGTGCCGGCATGGGAATGGAGCTGGAGCATCAAACGCTGCCATTTAGCGAACTAAATTTAAGTTAACAGGATAAAAAAGATTTGGTGGCTTTCATGGAAAGCCTTACCGACAAAACCTTTTTTGATGAAAAACCTGACCGATTACCAGAAGTAGAAGGGCTTCCTGAATTGAATGACCGTGTAATCGGCGGAGAATACTAATTTTACGGTAAACGGTTAACGGTAAACGGTTAACGGTAAACGGTTAACGGAGGACTAAATGTCGTTAGCCGTTGACCGTTCCCCGTTTACCGTCGGCCGTCGGCCGTCGGCCGTTATTGTGGAATTTGAATTAAAGTTGGTACCTTGGGACTGTAAATTCTACACCTCTATGAAAAAGCTCATCCTTTCTTCCTTTTTTGCAATTTTCGCATTGATTATAGCTTGTAATGCCCCCTCAGAAACAGACGAACAACCAGCGGCAACCGGAGAGGCGCTCGCCAAGGTTTATTGTATAGGTTGCCACCAATATCCGGAACCTGATTTGCTTGATAAGAAAACCTGGGAAGGGTATGTGCTTCCACGAATGGGGTATTTCTATGGTATCTATGAAAATGATACTATCCGCAATACTTTAATTGAAGAAGGGCAAGGTGGAGTTGCGGTTGAGCAAGCAAAAGTTTTTCCTGCAGAACCTACCCTGGGAAAAGAGATTTGGGAGAAAATACAGGCTTTCTACCTGGAGAACGCACCTGAGGCTTTGGTAATGCCTGAATATCCCGCCTTGGAAAAAGATTTGAAGCAATTTGATGTGAAGCCCTCTCCCCTACGCTTATCTCCACCAAGTTCTACGATGGTTCATTTACTGGAGGAAGGTTTATTTGTAGGAGATGCATTGACTAAAAAGCTGTATCAGTTTGATAGAAATTTGGAGCTTCAAATTGCGGCCAATGTACGCGAGGGAGCTGTTTGGCTGGAAGAAAAATCTCAGGAGTACTTTCTAACGGTAATGGGGAGTTTTTCTCCTACTGATGCTCCTTCTGGTTTTTTGATATCCCTGCCGAAAGATAAAAATCAGCGACCAAAGGTGCTGTTAAAAAACTTGCAACGCCCGGTTCATAGCAATACTGCCGATTTTAATGGAGACGGGCTTGAAGATATTGTCGTCTGTGAATTTGCGAAATGGACAGGAAGCTTATCATGGTGGGAAAACAAAGGTAATGATCAATACGAAAGGAGGGTGTTAAAAGACCAGCCGGGAGCCATAAAAGCTTATGCCAGAGATTTGGATAAAGACGGAGACCAAGATGTGATCGCTTTATTTGGACAAGGAAATGAAGGGGTTTTCATTTTTTATAATCAGGGAAATGGTCAATTCAAAGAAGAGCAAGCTTTAGCGTTTCATCCTTCCTATGGTTCTAGTTTTTTCGATTTGTTTGACATGGAAGGAGATGGCGACTTAGATATAATATACACTTGTGGAGATAATGCAGATTATCCTCCTATACTAAAGCCTTATCATGGGATTCGCATTTTTGAAAATAAGGGTAAATACCAGTTTGAAGAAACTTTCTTCTATCAACTCAATGGAGCTTACAATGCCGTGCCGGAAGATTTTGACGGAGATGGAGATTTAGATATAGCTGCTATTTCTTTTTTTCCCGATTTTCAAAATCGACCAGAAGAAAGCTTTGTCTATTTGGAAAATCAAGGGAATTTCCAGATGAAAGCGAGTACTTTCCCTGAAGTGAATGACGGGAGATGGATTGTAATGGAAAGTGGCGATATAGATAAGGATGGCGATACGGATTTAATTTTGGGAGCACTTACCTTTGAAGTTGTTCCGAAATTGGGGTATGTGCAGCAGTGGGTGGAAAAGGGGGTTCCTTTTGTGGTGTTAGAGAATGATAAGCGATAAGCTAGGATATGCACAATGACGAAGGCTTTAGCCTTCGCCAAACACTTCAGTCTTCGCTAAACACTTCAGCCTTCGCCAAACACTTCAGTCTTCGCTAAACACTTCAGTCTTCGCTAAACACTTCAGTCTTCGCTAAACACTTCAGTCTTCG
>CAZHZT010000121.1:11402-18336 GCA_964537285.1 uncultured Saprospiraceae bacterium
CTAAACGCTTTAGCCTTCGCCAAACACTTTAGCCTTTGCTAAAACGCTTTAGCCTTCGGCGAACGGCAGACAATTTTTACAACTTCCAAATCCTTACAGGCTCCATCAAATTCGCATACCAACAGAAGCATAAAAACTTCGGATAGTCGCAGGAATGATTCCTGGCCCCGGATAACTCTCTGCACGCCTCGTAAAATATCGCTCATCTCCTATGTTGTTTACGCCTGCAGAAAACTTAAAACGCTTAAGCTGGTATTCAGCCGAAAAATCCATGACCATATAAGAAGGAATAGTGCCGGTTAGGGCGTTAGGGTTGAAAGTGGAATTGGTCGCATCAGAGAATTGCTCGCTGAGATAGGAAAGCTGAAAGGTCGCTTTTAGATCTTTTCGTCTGAAGTTCAGGCCAGTCCGTAGCATGACATTAGGCACATACTCTACTTTGCGATCTCTAATTGCCGATATTTCCGATTCAATATAGGTGGCTTCTGTCATTGAAAGATTTACAAACAATGATAGCTTGGTAATTCCTTTCTTTCTTTTTAGCAAGTCGAAGATGTCCAGTTCACCGAAAAACTCCATGCCGATATGCCGGGAGTTTCCGATATTGGTCCGGAACAGGGTCGTACTGCCAGGGAGTTCGTATTGCCCGATCCGATCATTGTATTGCAACAGAAATACGCTCGCGTCTAAGGTGAGCCAATCCCACAGCCTACCTCTGATGCCAATATCCATATTGAAACCATTCTCATCGGTGATAAGACTGTCTAACTGAAAGTTGGGATTAACTACACGCAGATCGCTGAAGGTGATGGAACGAAAATTTTGGGAGTAGTTGGTGTAAAAATTTAGATCTTCTTTGATTTGGTAACTAACTCCCAATCCAAGGAGTGGGACCCACCTTCTGGTAGAGCTTTGATCAATGTTTACAGTTGAAGAAATGAGGTTGCCGGCAAAATCGTATCGGTTTAGCTTCCATATACCATCTGCGTCGGTTCGGATATGCTCCAGCCGGAAACCTGTAGTAAGGCTGAGTTTTGACGTAATATGTAATAGGTTTTCTACGAAGAAGGCATGGTTTTCACTAGGAAAGTCGTAGTCAAACTCTTCGGGATCATCGGGGTTTAACAATTCAAAGTCAGGCGTGTCATCTGCATTTGCCGCGCCTTGCTGACGGCGCGTTAATCCATTGTAGTATCGGAGACCAATGATGAGGGCGGCATCCTGTTTCAAGAGTTTGTACTCATGTAAGAGCCTTGCTTCAGATCCAAAATTTCGAAAGACATCGCTAATCAGTGTTCTGTTTTTATTAGGGTTGTCTGGCACACCTATTTGCTGTAAGTTGCCTAATGCATCCCTGGCAGAAAACAATGCAAAGTTCCTGATATTTAGTTTTGTGCGGTCGGAAAACCTATAATCTATCGTATTGGCAAGCAAATTCCATGAAACGCTGAACCAATTTCTACTCCTTTGCGATGATTCGAGATCATCGCTGTCAAATTGCTCATCGGTCAGTCCCCCAGGCTGTTGTGCTTCGTAATAAAGGTAAGAATACTCGAAGCCTAATTGCAATCTGTCATTTACCTGGTAGCCAATCCTGCCAAACGCTGTGTGTGCATCGAAGCCGGAGTTTTCTCTCCAACCGTCTCCCGTTCGATATTGATAATACCCATAATAATCTAGCTTTTCATTGCGCCCACCTACGCTCAGAAAAGAATTGAGCAATCCAAAGGAGCCGATGGCTTGTTCGGCATTCAGTTCAAAAGGCTTGTCGGGCGCTTCCTTTAGCTTGAAGTTCAGCATACCACCGAACTGGGAGCCATATTGAAGGGAAGCCGCCCCACGGACCACCTCAATCCGGTCTACTGCCTGCATAGCCGGCATATAGTAACTTTCGGGATAGCCTAGTGCATCGGCACTCATATCGTAGCCGTTTTGACGGGTATTGAAGTTAGCCGTTCTGCTAGGGCCAAGTCCTCTGGCAGCGATATCTAGCTGCAAGCCTGCAAAATCACTTTCCCAAATATTTAGACCAGGTACTTTGGCAAATACTTGCCGGGCATTATTAGCGGCTTTGTTCGCAGCAAAATCATCCAAAACGATAACTTCGTTCTTTTTGGCCTCATAAATCCCGAAACCATCTATAGCTTTAAGTCGAGTGATACCAGTGGTTCGTTTTTTAGCAACGACTTCAACTCCTTCGAGGTCAATGTTAATTTGCTCCAGTGCAAAGTTGATTATTGTATCTCGGCGAAGGTCAATAGTGATAGAGTCTGACTTCATTCCAAGGCTGGAAACTTCTACTTTATGAATGCCTCTGGGAAGTGAAATTTCGTAGTAGCCTTCAGCATTAGAATAAACAAGCTTCTGCAAAGCCTCAAACAGTACTACAGCATTTTCCAGTGGTTCATCGGTATCTTCGATTACAATTTTGCCGGACATCTTAAAGAATTGGGCACTTAAAGAAGCGGGAATCAAAATGATCAGTATTAAGAAGAGAAGTTTTTTCATTGTGATGTATGCTCTTTAAAGGGTAAAATCCAATCTTTGGAAACCCAGTTGTCTGTTTCCTGAGTTAGATCCACTTTAGGATCAATGAGCAGCTGGGCAGGACGGCTATTGAGGGTTACCCAAACTTCAGCTCTGACAATGGGGTTCTCCATGCCCTTATTTTTGTAGTGATCTTTCAGGTAATGAGCAAATTGTAAAATAAGGTCCGGTTGCATAGCCATTTGTTTTTCCTGATGTGCATTCAGGAATTGGTGATTAATAACCGAACCTTCTCTTCCGTCTTCGCCATCTTTAACATAAAAGGTAGCAGTGCCTGCCTTTTCCATGAGCATTACGCGCCATGAAAAACGATACCCTTGTTCGGTCCAAAAAAGGTTGCCATCATACATTAAGTATCTCCAGGGAAACAACAGCTGAAAAAGAAAAAAGGTCAATAAAAAAGGAGGCAATAATCTATTCATTGGCCTTAAAACGGTAGCTGTAGTAGAAATGCCCGCTTGAGGGCGGGCTTGTTTGAAAAGCTTGCCCAGATTGGCTAGAAATTGTTCGTGTAAGGAGGGAGAAAAGAAGATTGTCACCACAAAAATCATCACCAAAGGAAAGATGCCAATTTGGAACAAAATACCTGTTAGCGTATGAAAAATAATCACAGCTATATAAGCGAGCCAGCGCGTTTTTTGAAACAACAAGGCTCCAATGATGAATGTATCGAATAGCATGCCCATCCAACTGAAAAGATAGGCGGTAATTTTGTACTGGAATATTGGTCCTATCAAGGGGACGCTCGTCTTAGCTGGCAACCAAATAGATAGCGGCAAGGCACGAAAAAGCCAGTCGTAGTTAATTTTAGCAATACCCGCATAAAAATATACGATGGCGATTTGTAGCTTGAATATATCGATGCACCAACGGCTTACTGTCTTTTGCTGAAGTTCTGGTTTGCGAACCACATCAAGGGAAAAGTAGCGGTTGGCAGGAACTATTATCAGCAGAAAAGCTATAATGCTTACAAAATAGTAGTGGTTGAGGTAATACGTTATGTCAACTAGTTCTACGTAAGTGAAGCACAGAAAAAAAACAATGCTTGCTAATCTATAGTACCAGCCTAGCAGAATGGCTATACAAGCAAAGGCCATAATAAGAAAGACTGAGTACATTCCAACTCTGGATAGAGGTTGTACCCAATCAAAACCATAGTAGCTAAAATGGAGAACGGGGTCTACGAGTTGGGTGTCCACCCAACCCATCCACATATAGCGGATGGTACTGAAGAGCATGACCAAGCCAAAGGCCATACGAAAAGTAATTAATGGAGCAATCGAGGTCGGTTGCTCCATTAAATTAATCCATTTCTTGTATATGCTCGTTTTTGGTGTCAAATGAATTCCGTATTAATCGCCGTCTCCGGAATTGAAGGTGATGCTGATGCCAAGTAAAGAGCTCATGGAACTCTTAAAGTTGGCAGTATTCGCCTGCAAATTGTCTCGCAAAACTGTGATCGCATCATTTTCCAGATTATCTGATAATCGGCCTTGAGGGAGATTTGCGATTGAGCCATCAATACGGGCGATCGCTTCTTTGGTCGTCATAATGAGATCTGGTCCGCCTTCAACAGATTCAAGATACTCCTCAAACCCGATGATATCCTGCCCACTGCGAGATAAACCAAACCAGATATTCTTTGAGTTTTCAAAATGTTCTTCGATCAAATCTCTTGATATACCGCTGTAATAGGCTTCAACTAAGGTCCCGTCTACATCACTCTGACCGGCAGTCAATCCAGCAGGTAATTCTACTTTGAAATTCTTGAGGATTTCATAATCTTTTACGAACTCATTGTAGAAAAGGGAAATTGAACTTCCGGCAGATGTTCCATCGTTGTTTATAAAATCTTGACGGTAAGAGGTATTCCATTCACTGACAATATTGTCGAAAGTTGTCTTTAATTCGTTTACAATCAGCAATAGATAGTCCTTGCGGTTTTGGTCGAAGTCAGCAATGAGCTCGCCATTACTTCTGTCATTATCATAAATAAGGTATTCAACGGTGTAGAATCCCCGGACATCCGTGTCAAAGCTATTCGGTAGGTCAAAGTTTGGATTGAGTATATTTTGTTCCACTTTTTCCACATTGATTGGAAATACACCCAATACTTTAGCGTATGCACCCAAAAGTAAGTTTGCCGGCCCGAATCCGAAAGCAGAACAGTGCTGATGATCTATAGCGGATTGTTCCCATGCCTCTCTGAGCGTTATTAGATTTTCTTCGGAAGTAGTTTGTACAAATGCATCCGTTGCTTGCGACAAGCTATTAACACTAGACTGCAAGGCTTCGAAATTAGGAATTATGAGGTTATCGGCAACACTTTCAAGAAGTGCAGCCCGATCAAAATTTTCCCCCATGGTATCATCGGTGCTATCGTCATTGCAGGCAAAAAAGCCTAGTGCTGCGATCAACATAAATAATAGTACACCTGTAGATCTCTTGCTTTGATATGGTAAATACATGAACTTTTTCATCAGTGTAAAAATTTTAGTTTTTTCAAACATGAGCCATTCCGGTTCTAGATGATTTCATTTGATAAATATTTATAAAAAATCTTTATATTTTGCTGCTGATTAATGCCTTATCTACTTTTTTCTTGATAAAAAAGTAGCAAAAAATCAAGGCTGTATTCAATTTTTAACGCTTTTTGTCCCGAACTTGATTCGGGACAGCCTAAAATGAATAAACTCGCCTCCTAAGGTCGGCTCAAACAGTATTCATTTTTTAACGGCTGCCAGCCTGTCAAAAAGCTAAATTGAATAAGGCCGGTCCTAAAAAATTGACTTACAGCATCTGTTATTAGCTATTATGACAACATGAAGTTCCTTAAAATTCGGGATAAGGGCTTTCTAAATTAATTTCGACCAAATGAAATCATCTAGAGCCGCCATTCCTCAATTTTCTAAGGAACCCTATGTGGCTATTGTAATTAATTATGGATTATTATTAACAAAAAATCCAGTTACTTCCGTTTCCGAGAAACCATAAATGGCTTGAATGTCGTCAATGATTTGGTCTAGATTAGCCAAAAGAGAGACTTCATTCAGAAAACGGTAGCTTTCAGGGGTTTGCCCTGCAGGAGCAAGAAGCAATTCCAGAATGTCATCAATTTGGGCATCTGTGATTTGCTTTTGACTAAGGCCTTTGAAACCATGCGCAAAAGCGACCCCTTCAGCATAAGCATGGAGGGCATTTCCAAGGGCTTCCTCTTTATCTGGCCCGTCAGGCAGTGCGGCTGCGTCCTGTAGTTGCACCTTTGTAGCATTACAGTAAAAGATTACTGTTGCGAAATTGGACTTCTCCCAGTTCAACAGGTAACTAGCCAAAGCTTCATCACGTTCAGCATTGAAAGAGCTACCTGCTTCGATTGCCGCTTTGGCAGTAATCAAATTGTCGCGGATATCGTAGAAAAATCCAGTTTCAGCGACCAGGTCCGATCTTCTTCTCGAATAAGTCGCTGCAGCGGTGGTGTTGGCTGGGTCGAATGCCACGTCCGCACCGTGAATTTCCACAAGTTTGTCAATGGCTGAGCTATTGCTAAGGTCTCCATTGATAACCGTTAAGGCATGATTATATAATGCAGCTCCGAAAGAACCCTTTTGAACCATTTGCTTAAGCTCGAGGCCGTTCTCGTCTAGTAGTCTTGTGCCCAGAAGTCCTCCCTCTTCGCCATCTGCAGGAGTGCCACCGAGGCCAGGGTTTTGAAAAGGTGTAGGGGAATTGGCAGAATTTACCAACTCTGCCAACCAATCCTGAATCAGCGTACGGTAGCCCGGTAAAGTTACAGATGAAAGGGTTGAAGGGTAGTCAATTGCAGATACTGGTGTTGTTTGAGCGTCCGCTTCGGCAGCATTAGCTGCTGAGGTCAGGTCCGCCAGCTCATCAATTACAGTATTTTCGGCGGTTACGTTGGCATCAAATGAAGCTGATGTATATTCAGAAGGAATATTCAGGCTTGGTGTAGGAGCATTCGTATCTTCATCATCATCACAAGCGACAAAAACAAATGCAAGTGCCGCAAGAAGGTAAAAGAAATTGCTTTTCATGTTTAATTATTTAATGTTTTTGTGAAAAATAACTTTTCAAATAAGCGTTTGTTTAAAGAAAAATCTATGTAAAAACCAGTCAATTATATTCTTGACAGTAATAGGACAGTCAGAAAAAGAGAGAAGTTTCGCACAATTTGTCAAAGAATATTGAATATTTACCTAGACTAAGTCTAAATAACGATGCCGCAAATATAAAAACATAAGCAGGTGATTTACAATACCTTTTGCTTGGTAATTGGTGGCTACCTAGGTTTGGGTATAAGTTTTTGTTTAGGGATTTTGAACCCATACAAAACTAATAAAGACGAAGTTCTTTGAAAATTTGGAAAGGA
>CAZHZT010000122.1:0-18148 GCA_964537285.1 uncultured Saprospiraceae bacterium
AGGGTTATCATTTTGAAGTTCCATTTTCCACAATTTATGTCAAAGAACTAAAAAAACTATTGCATTTAGAACTGTAATTACTAAAAATCAGTTCTTTATCAATGAAAATCAGCTAAATAGTAGAGTTCTTTCACAGGCTGCCGCTAGCAGTCAGCAGAAAAATAAAAACCAACAAATGGCAATTTACCAATTCAATTTAGTAATAATACCTAAAAAAGGAGTTCTGAAATACTTCGGAGAAATACCGGACAGATTGGAAGTTGACTTTCAGAAACGTACTGAGAATTTTCTGAATGAAGGAACGGAAGGTGAATTTGACTACTTTGAGTTCATCCAACACAAATGCTGGGAAATAGCGAATATCGATCCATTAGAAATTATAAATCAAATGGACCAAAAATTAGACAGAGCGAATTGGGGAAATAACAAAGAATACAACAATTGGAAAACAGAGACAACAGAGGTAGATAATGATTCGTGGATTTTAATCAATTCTGAACAAAATCAAATAAAAGAATTTACCTTCCGGGCTGATCTAAGACAACCGAAATTAAAATTTCTAATGGAAATGCTTGAATTGGCTAAGGAAAGGGAATTACTTTTAATAGACGTCAAAGGAAATTTAGTCGAACCCGACATTGAAAATGTAGTCGAATTGATAAAAAAATCAAACGCCTTAAAATTTATTGAAAATCCAATTAAGTTTTTGACAGATTTAGAGAAAGGTGAAATTGATATAGCATAACGCAAAAAGGGCAGTTGGAAAGTCGTTGCGCTCTTAGGTTTTCCAATTCCTTAGGGTCTAAAGCACTAGCTTCCAAAATCCCTTTCCGAACTTTTACACCAACAAAGAACTTCTAGAGATATTTGTCAAAGAACTAAAGAACTAAAAAAGTTTAGATAAGATAGTTGCTCAGCTGGAAACCAATTTTGTAGTTGAGCTATCGAGATCGTCTATCTTTACGATTGATTGAAAAGAAGGCTAATTTATAACATTGTCTGGTTGTCCACGCTGCCCATTCGGGGAGACTCGGCAACTACTCGTAACCGTTAGATTAGCTAGTACAAATTACATTATGAATTTTGAAAATTTTATAACAAGCAATACGGGGCTAATACATTTTATCGCCTCCATTATGGCTCTTTTACTAGGAACTTTAGTGCTGTTTTTACCAAAGGGTACATTGACACACAAAATTATCGGTAGATTTTACGGTCTGACAATGTTGGTTGTTTTGACGACCGCGTTTATGACCTACCAACTTTTCGGTGGTTGGGGTATATTTCATTGGGCAGCTGTAATAAGCAGCTTGACTCTTTTCTGCGGACTTGTACCGATTCTAACGAGAAGCCCATCCAACAATTATTTATCACTTCATTTTATTTTCATGTATTGGAGTGTTATTGGTGTATACGGAGCATTTGTGTCAGAAACCTTGGTAAGAATGCCAAAAGTGGTAGTGGAAAGTGGTGTTCCAAACAGCCTTTTTTATAACATGACTGGAATTGGGACTGCATTAGTCATGGGGCTTGGTGTTTATTACTTCATTAAGCTTAAACCGAATTGGGATAAACAATTTGGTCAAAATGATACATGAATCAAAAATAATCAACGAACCGCTAATAATGCACATGAGTTATGGTGGGAGAACGGCTGCAGTAATATTTTGCAGTTCTGAGAATAGCATTCAACACGCAGCGAATCGAATAAATTGACCTGATATTTTTGAGTTACCTTTGTAAAGCATAAAATCATAGGTTCAAAATTTCGGCTGGTATTAGACTTGTTCTGCAGCCGATTAATGGGCTTAAGTTCCTCACTATATGTCAAAGAATTATTATTATGAGTAGTAATAAAATAACAGCCTTTAAGCTTGTCAAAAATCACAATCTGGAAGACAAAGTATTTCTCATTACTGGTGATATTCAGTGAAGTGGTTCAATTTCCCGATTTATGCCTAGCATAAAAATTTATGAGAGCAGTCATTGGCTAATTTTAAAACAAAGAAAAAGGCCCACTATTTTTCTAAAAGCCGGGCTCTTAGTACTTGTTTTGTTGCTCTCGAAATCAACCTTTGGCCAAACAGACCGACTCCTCCGCTTTACATTGAATAATGATGAAAACACCTATGTTCAGGCTTCCTTGCGGGCGCAATTCTGGGCCCGGTATGCCGAAATGAATCCCGGAACCACCGTTAATGGAGAACCGGTAAAAAATGCCTTTGACTTTTCTGTTCGCCGGGTACGCTTTGGACTTTCTGCTCAGCTTTCTCCCAAACTGTTTGTGTATTCCCTCTGGGGAGGCAATAATATCAATGCCCGAACAGAAAAAGATTTTGATTTTGATGTGCTGGATTTGAATGCAGAGTATTCGTTTTCAACAGCAATAGCTCTGGGTGTTGGTGAACATGCATGGGAAGGCTTAAGCCGCTGGACAGTGAGAAGCAGTAAGTCTTTAATGGCTCTGGATGCCCCGCTGTTTTCGCTGCTCACCGTGAATAAAAACGATGATCTTGCGCGCGGACTGGGAGTTTGGCTGAAAGGCCAGGTGGGAAAGTTCGATTATGTAGCAGCTTTAAAAAAGCCTGTCAACTTTGGAGTGGCACCACAAGAAAATGTGGTGGACTTCGGCTTGAATAACAGCCGTATGCGTACTTCGGCCTACCTCAAATACGAGTTCTTGGAAGACGAAAGCGCTAAAACGGCCTATAGCGGAGGTACGGGTACCTATCTGGGCAAAAAAAAGCTCCTGAACCTGGGGGCGGGCTTCTTGTATCAACCTCAGATGACTTCTACCGTTAAGGATCGGGATACGGTATTTTACGATTTCAATAACTGGGCTGTTGAGCTATTTTACGATGCTCCGGTGGGTAAAACCTCGGCTTTAACCTTTTATCTGGGGTATTTTCATACTGACTTTGGCCCCGGATACATTCGCAATCTCGGCCCTAATGATTATACTGAAGGAGGTACTTCTTTCAATGGCTCTGGGATTGACTTCCCTATGATGGGAACGGGGAATACCTGGTTTTTTCAGTTTGGCTACTTTTTGGGCTGGCCCGATACCGAAAATCGGCGGGGCTTACAGCCCAATATTGCCGTTCAATATTCTGATTTTGAAAAACTGACAGAGCCTGTGCTTGTCCTTGATATTGGGATAAATGTTTATTTTGGCGACCATTCGAATAAATTGACTTTAGGGTATCAGGATCGGCCGGTTTATCGGCTTTCCACAAACGCAGATCTTTCTGTCGCTGAACGAAAAGGCCAATGGGTACTCCAATATCAGATAGAGATCCTTTGAGGGCGATCTGCAAGAGGAGACTTTGTTTGGAGAGGGCTTTTTTAAGGCATTTTTCGGAGAAAAATGCCTTAAAAAAGCCCTCTCCAAACAAAAAATACTCTTACCAAGGGCATCGATAGTTTATGTAGTTTAGTTCCGTGAACTACATAAGTAGCTGGGCAGTAATAACTTAAAAAAAGTAAACGAGAAGACCAATGAGAGTTGCTATTATAGGAGGAGGGGCAGCAGGTTTTTTTGCAGCAATTGCCGCAAAGGAAAACCATCCTAATGCCCGGGTAACGATTTTTGAGAAATCAAAAAAATTATTATCCAAAGTAAAAGTATCTGGTGGCGGAAGATGCAATGTAACCAATGGCTGTACGAACATAAAAGAGCTTTCCAGGGCTTATCCAAGAGGAGAGAAGAAACTGAAGAAAGCCTTCAGAACATTCTGTACAAAAGATACCATGGAATGGTTTGAATCAAGGGGCGTGCCCCTAATGATTCAGGAAGATAATTGTGTTTTTCCGGTTTCTCAAGATTCTCAGTCGATAATAGATTGTTTTTTAAAGGAAACTAAAAAGCTTAAAATTAAAATAGAAACCGGGAAGGGAGTCAAAGCGATTGAAACCAATGGCAATTCCTTAAAATTACATTTCCTCAAAGATCAATTCCCTTCTGAGGTATTCGATAAAGTCATCGTGGCCACAGGCGGTTCTCCCAAACGCTCCGGTTTAGAATGGCTCGAAGCATTGGGGCATAAAATAGCCGATCCTGTTCCCTCTTTATTTACCTTCAATATGCCCTCGGAACCGGTTACTGATTTGATGGGCATCGTAGTAGAAAATACCATAGTGATTATCCAGGGAACCAAATTAAAATCCGATGGGCCTTTATTGATTACCCATTGGGGGATGAGTGGGCCGGCTATTTTGAAATTGTCGGCTTTTGGTGCGCGGATTTTGAGTGAAATGAACTATGAATGCAACACTCAGGTGAATTGGACGAATATCCAAAACGACCAAATCGTTCGCGAAGATCTAAATGGAATTGTACAAGCTCATCCTAATAGAATGCTTGCCAACTTTCGCCCCTATGCTTTGCCCGAAAGGTTATGGTTGTTTTTATTAGAAAGAATTAGTTTACCTAAGGAGAAAAGATGGAACGAGCTCGGTAAAAAAGGATTGAATAAATTGACGCATGTTCTAACCAATGATGTCTATGCAGTGAAAGGAAAAACAACTTTTAAGGAAGAGTTTGTAACTTGTGGAGGAGTGAGCCTGGAGTCCATCGATTTCAATACGATGCAAAGTAGGGTTTGTAAGAATCTTTATTTTTCAGGAGAAGTCATGGACATTGACGGCATCACCGGAGGCTATAATTTTCAATCTGCCTGGACGACGGCCTTTATAGCCGGGAAACTTGAATGAAATCTAATAAATAACGTTCTTTCACAATTTATGTCAAAGAGCCATAAATAAAATGTAAATCATGAAAATCAAATTGGTAAGTATTCCTGTAAGAGATCAACAAAAAGCATTGGATTTTTACACCAATATTTTGGGGTTTGTAAAAAAAGTGGACATTCCCGTGAACGAAGGAAATCGCTGGCTAACAGTCGTTTCCAAATATGATCAGGAGGGGCCGCAACTATTGCTTGAACCTGCACCGATTCATTTCGAACCTTCTAAAGTTTTTCAGGATGAACTGATGAAAGCAGGCATTCCCTACACACAATTTTATGTGGATAATCTTCAAGAAGAATTTGAAAGGTTAACAAAATTAGGCGTTGAATTTAGTATGAACCCAACAGAAATGGGTAATGTAATAATGGCTGTATTCAATGACACCTGCGGAAATAATATCCAATTGGTTGAAGAAAAATAAATTATCCAGAACCATTAATCAAGAAGTGAAAAACTACTTTTTTTGTAAATTAAACCAGCTGCTACATTATGAACCATCCTCTATCTACCATTCTTTTTCTTACTATTTTTTCAACTATATCCTACAATGCTATCGCTCAAGTAGTCGATGCTAATAGAACAGAATTTACCTGGATTTCAACTGAAGATGTAACCGATCAGACTTTTGGCTCAGGCTATACCATTTACAGTGCCGCCTGGCCCATATTTAAAGATTATCCCGGGCCAGAAAATTTTCAAATGGGACTCGCCGGTTGTTGGCTGACTACGCAGAAAACAGGCAACGAACCGGCTCAATTTTACACCACTATTGAAGGAGGCTTAGGTTGGTGGCACGATACGAGATTCGGCACTAAAACACCCAAGTTCATTATGGGAGGGGTTTCTTTCAATTTTTTTGCCTGGGCAAATGGCCCGGGAGCGGGAAGAAGTAATCTCTTACCTAATGGCCAACGAGATTGGAGTACACCCGGCGGGAAATATGGTGTTGCCCAATTATCCAATAAATTATTGTGGGCGCCGGATGGATTAAATATGGCTCAAAGTTTAAATGGCGAGATGCTAGGGTATGGTTATTTACCTTTGCCGCTAACCGAGCCGATGCCCCAAACCAATGGTCAAAATATTGAAACCGGAAACCAATGCTGGACATTATTCCTAAACACCACTAATTTCAAAGGTCCGGCAACGTTTTTTTTACCCACCTTTTGGACCGAACCTGTTTTGGATGATCCTTCTTTAGAGGGTTTATTTTTGGACTCAAGGCCTTCAGATCCTAATATTGGTTTTGGTATCGAACATGCTGTTTCACCAGCCTTAATGTCTGAAGATAATGATGGAAATCGCTATGCTAAAATAGAAAGATTGCAGTTTCCGGCGAGTAATGAAGACAATTCAATGATTTTAAATCAAGTTTCCGTTTATAATCAAAACGCCCTTTGGGATGATATGGAAGCCTGGTTTAATGGTGGTGCCGTAGTTTCACCGGATATTAAGCAGGCAGGAACTTATGGCGTTTCATTTGTCAACAATGGTGGTGCTATGGCAGGTGAGATTTCTGGGGCGGGTCTGGAGCATCCCATTCAATTAGATTATATCGATAATATTCAGCTTACGACGAACATTATGGGCTTTGAATATGACTTAAATGCTGTTTTCGAAAAAGACGGCCGTTTTATTTTACCCGAATATTTTAAGCTGGAATCTGATAATCAATGGCATGTTATTGATGAAGCTGCTGTGCCTTCTTCTACGAACTTGGTGAATACGGTTGTTCCCACCACGCCTCGGCCTGAATTGACTTATTTGACTCCATTAGAGCCTGATTGTCAATGGCAAGATCCCAATGGTCCTTGGGAAAATCCCGGCCCTGTAGCCGGTCCTTTCAAAGCAGAGCTTGGTGATGGTTCAACCGTTACTTATCACTGGTATCGCTTTGTGGATCAACCTGCCATAGTACATGCGAATCTTCCTGATGACATTCGCGATACGCTACAAAAAAGAGTGGAATTAATCCATACCAATTGGAGTCACACAGATGAGTATATGGCTCCTCCGACTATTGGAAATATAGCCACGGTTGATCCCGCTGTTATTGTTCAACCACCTGCCGGTTTGGAAATTGGTTATGTGCCTATTGTTACCAGGCAAGAAAAGTCTGCAAGTAAAGTAAGGGTTTTTGTTTTGGCAGGCCAGTCCAATATGCAAGGATTTGGCTCCATTAGTGATCCTGAAAATGATCCGGGAAGTTTGACAGATGTTATTCAAAATGATGTTGAAGGAAATTGGTCAGAAATAGGAGAAGTTGGAAATTGGAATATTTTGGAAGGAGCTTCATTGTATTTTGCGAAGGATGGAGATACAATCAGAACCAACGTAACGGTCGGTCAGGGTGCCAATTCTAACTTAATTGGCCCGGAATTGATGTTTGCCCATCAATTGGATGCCTATTACGATGATCCGGTATTAATTATTAAAACCGCCTGGGGAGGAAAAAACCTGGCAGTAGATTTTCGCCCACCTTCTGCCGGAGGTACAACAGGCGATTATTATAACGCCATGATTCAAACGGTGCAAAATGTTACTCAAAATTTAGGAACTGAATTTCCTGATATTGGATTGACGGATTTCGAAATTACCGGTTTTGCCTGGTTTCAAGGCTGGAATGATGGGGAATCGGAGGATTATTTGAATGAATACGAAAGTAATCTGGATCATTTAGTCAATGATATTAGAAATGACTTAGGAAATCCGAACCTTCCGGTAGTTATTGCCAGTTCCGGTCATGGAGGATTTACATTAAGCAATGATCTTTGGGTACAGGACATGCAAACGATCGTTTCAGTTGCCCAGGAAAATGTAGGTTGCAATGATTCGATTTATGGCGGCACCCTAGGTTTCGTCGATACCAAACCCTTTTATGTGGACCAGACTGAATCGCCTCATGACGCTATCCATCATTTTCACAATAATGCGCTTACTTTCTTAAATGTTGGAAAATCGATAGGGAATGAAATGATCCTGGCAATTAATGACATGGCCTTTTGCTACAGAGATTGTGAAGATCAAGTCTCACCCGGTATAGTCTCCATAGGAAACAGAGTTTGGAACGACTTAAATAAAAATGGAATTAATGACCCGGATGAACCGGGCATCCCAGGCGTTTCTCTGGTACTTTGGGGAGATTCGGATGATGATGGAATTCCGGATTGGCAAGGTTTCGGAGGTGTACAGGTAACAGATGATGAAGGTTACTACAGATTCTCTGGTTTGGAACCAGGAAACTACGTAGTGTTTGTTTGGCAGGTAGATAATTGGGAACCCGGCGAACCCTTACACGGATTTCAGTCTACAAATGGCTACGTAGAAGATGCCGACAATGATGTTGATTTAGATAATAATGGTTTTGGAGAACCTTTTACGGATATTATGTCTGGAATTGTCACACTAAGCCCGGATGAAGAACCCCTAAACGACGGCGACCCCGATGATTGCTATTTCAATTATGATGCAAGTGGAAATAATACGGTTGATTTCGGATTCTTTAATCCGGATATAATTTCTGTAAATGAAGACATAGAAGAAGAAAGCCAGATTCAATTATTCCCCAATCCCGTTCGGGATAAACTCACTTTAAAAGGAAACTTGGGTTCATATCAATTGGAATTATTTGATGCCTTAGGAAGAATTCATCGGAACATCAACCCGATTGGATCTACCCAAACCATTGACATTTCGTCTTTACCGAAAGGAATTTATTTTGTAAAGATCTTGAATAAGAACAATAGTCAGCTTGAGATTCGAAAAATAGTAAAGGAGGAGTAAATATGAGTCATTCCGAATTTTCGGAATGACTCATGTTTATGCCGCTTCGCGGCAATATTTTCTTTTGAAGCAGTCCGGAAAGGTATTTTGGCAAAGCCAAAATACCTTTCCGGACTGCTTCATAGAAGAACTTTCGCGCTGTAGGCGCGTATATTTCTCAAAGCGAGAAATCGCTGAAGGAATAATAAATTGCTTTTAAAAAACTTCATTTTAGTATAAACGATGAAACGATTTTTAAATAACGACATTGGCCGCTTTAGGCTGATTGCCTTTTTAGAGGGAATCTCCTTGATCATCCTGGTCTTCATTGGAGTGCCTCTCAAGTATTATATGGAATCACCGACAGTAGTGGAAGTCGTAGGCCCCATTCATGGAGTATTGTTTTTAATATATATTTATATGGCACTTCGAGTTGGATTCGAGGAGGAATGGAAATTTTTCAAAACCACATGGATTGTTCTGCTTGCTTCTTTTATTCCGTTTGGTACCTTCTATATTGATAGTAAAATCTTGCGGCCAATGCATGTTGCTTAGACATTGGAGGATGTTATGTAAGGAGTATTGATTTTGGAGAGGTGTTTTTGTATATTGGATAGAAGATAAGAAAATAAGGTATGCGCTAATAGGTGCATGTATAAAAAAAACTAGTTCTTTGACATAAATTGTGAAAAAATGGAACTTCAAAATGATAAGCCTTTCAGCCACAAGAGCATTCAAGGCTTATCATTTTGAAGCTCCACACAATTTGTCAAAGAACGAAAAAACTTATAGGCAATTAGGAAAAAGAAAAATTCCTATTCGATTGATAACCCAATATTGGTTATCTTTGTATTGATAGTCAAGCTGTTTTATAACTGACCAAATATGAGTGCCTTAACAGACAAGTATATTAATCCTTTGACCGATTTTGGGTTCAAAAAGCTATTTGGTACAGAACTAAACAAATCCTTGTTAATAGATTTTCTTAATCAAATACTTCCGGAAAAGCATAGGATAAAAGATTTGACATATTCTAAGAATGAACAGATGGGGTTGAATGAACTAGATCGGAAGGCTATTTTTGATCTGTATTGTATCGGTGAATCTGGAGAGCGATTTATTGTAGAGGTGCAAAAAGCAAAGCAAAATTTTTTTAAAGATAGGAGTATTTATTATTCATCATTTCCTATCCAAGAACAAGCAAAAAGAGGAGATTGGAATTATCAACTAGCCCCGGTTTATACAGTCGGGATTTTGGATTTTATATTTGATGACCATAAATCAGAAAATCAATTACTACATATAATTGAGCTAAAAAATCAAAAATGTGAAGTTTTTTACGATAAGCTGAAATTTATTTATATTGAATTACCAAAATTCAAGAAGTTAGATGATGAATTAGAAACTCAATTTGACAAGTGGTTATTTGTATTTAGACATCTATCTGATTTACAAGACCGTCCTAAAAAACTTCAAGATAAAATATTCCAGAAACTATTTGAAGCCGCAGAAATTGCCAAATTCACTCCAGAAGAAAGAGAGGCTTACGAAGAGAGCTTGAAATATTATAGAGATTTAAAGAATGTGGTTGATACATCAAGAAAAGAAGGCATTAAAGAAGTAGCTAAAAAAATGAAAGACAAAGGGATGTCAAATTCAGAAATATTGGAATTAACTGGTTTGGATATTGATGAGATAGATGAATTGTAAAAAGGGCCTGCTTGCAATGTTACATTGTATAACCCAATAACAACTTCAATGAAAAGCATGAAACATCTATTGGCCTTACTGATTTTGCAAGTACTTCATCTTCCAATTGCCATTACGCAGATTATTACGATCGGTAATTAAGGTGATTTCCCTAACCTGGAAGCTGCTGGAAACTCTATTTCTGCCGGTGACACCCTTTTATTGCAATCACAAACTTTTTCAGACGGGACGCAATTTTTAGAAACCTTAGCGGAACCGGATCATTGCCCATTGTTATCATCGCTCAAAATGTGAGGTTCTGGATGAAACCATCTAGAACCTATTGTTGTAAGTATTCTGTTTCCATTAATAAATATTTATACTATATTGCTTCAAGCAGCGATTCCCGCTTTGAAAAATAAACGCGCCTGTGGCGCGAAATTCCTTTGAGAGGGAGGCCGAAAGGGCTATTTTGCTTCGCAAAATAGCCCTTTCGGCCTCCCTCAAAAGAAAATATCGCCGCGAAGCGGCCTAAATTTGGTTTTAGATTTCCAAAACGAGAATTGCTGGCTTCAAAGGCATAACAGAATAAGAATTGTGAATATATTAAATGGACAAAAGGTAATTTGTCCCAATGTGTAAATACTTGAATGATTAGTTCCTCCATGCGCCTTTTGCTTACAATAGGACTTTCAATCAAACTGTCCATGAACAATTGCCAGCAAAATAAGTAATACTAAAACTTCAAATCTAAATTAACGATATGTACTACAAAATTTTCACTCTACTAATTACAATTAGCCTGATGGCTTGTACAGGCCCCCAAAGTCAGAAGGAAACTGAGGAGATAACCGTGGAGAAAAAAGCAACTAACGTGGAAGTCGCGAAATCTGCATCTGTTCTAGGTGTAGAATCCGTAATTTATACAACTGCAGAAGGCACAGATCTCCGTCTCACTCAATCCGGGAAAGTGGCATTTGAAAAAGCAGCACAGCCGCTGGAGAACGAAGTCTCTGTTTTTGTCAATCCCAACAAATCTTTCCAGGCATTTTTGGGCATTGGAGGGGCCATTACAGATGCTTCCGCAGAAGTATTTGCTCAACTGCCTCCTGATAAGCAAGAAGAGCTCTTAACCGCTTATTACGACAAAGACAAAGGAATCGGTTATTCACTTTTGAGAACACCCATTCACAGTTGTGATTTCAGTAGTGAAAGTTATACCTATATCGAGGAAGGAGATAAGGAACTGAAAACCTTCAGCATCGAACCGGATAAGGCTTTTAAAATTCCACTGATTAAGAAAGCCATTGAAACTGCCGGAGGCAGCCTGCTACTTTATGCCAGCCCTTGGAGTCCTCCCGCTTTTATGAAAGATAATAATAATATGCTGAAGGGAGGAAAGCTGCTTCCTGAATATTACAGTGCATGGGCGCTATACTATGCCAAATTCATTAAAGCTTATGAGGCCGAAGGGATGCCTGTTTGGGGGCTTACCATCCAGAATGAACCTATGGCCGTGCAACGTTGGGAATCTTGCATTTACACCGCAGAGGAAGAACGCGATTTTTTGAAAAACCACCTTGGTCCAACTCTGGAGCGAGAAGGACTTGGCGAAAAAAAAATTGTTGTTTGGGATCATAACCGGGATCTTATCAACCATCGGGCAAATACCATTTTTGAGGATGAGGAAGCTGCCAAATATGCCTGGGGAATTGGTTTCCATTGGTACGAAACATGGGCCGGAGGGGATCCAATGTTTTCAAACCTCGGCAACATTAAAGAGTCTTTTCCTACTAAAAACCTTTTATTTACCGAAGGGTGCCAGGAAAGGTTTAGCAGCGATAAGTACCAATATTGGAAACATGCAGAGCGTTATGGCCGCTCCATCATCAATGATTTTAATAATGGAACCGTTGGCTGGACAGATTGGAACATATTGTTAAATCAGAATGGTGGGCCAAATCATGTAGGTAATTATTGCTTTGCTCCCATACATGGAGATACGGAGACAGGGGAATTAATTTACACACCTACTTATTATTATATTGGTCATTTCTCAAAATTTATTCGGCCAGGCGCCAAAAGGATAAGTACGGTTAGTAGCAGAAGCCATCTGTTGAGTACCTCATTTGTTAATGAAGATAAGAGTATGGTCAGTGTCATCATGAACCAAAGCGATGAACCAATTGATTATAAGCTTTTTGTGGGGAGTAATGAGGCGATCACTTTGAGTATTCCTCCGCATGCCATGCAGACAATCATTACTAAGCTTTAGGAATCTCGGTAATGCTTGCTTTGGAAATCCAAAACGAAACGTATGTCGGTTCGTGGCGGTATTTTCTTTTGAAGGGATCGGAAAGGGCCATTTTGCGCCGTAGGTGCGTTCATTTTTCAAAGCGAGCACTGAAGAATAAATCTTTTTTCGGTGCAATTGCACTGCATCCTTTTTACCTTTTTTTGCTCAAGGCTCAAAAAATCTCCTTCTTATGTTTGGTAAATAGGTTGGTCAGGTTATTTTTGTCAAAAAAGTAACATCATGGCAATACATTCTCTCGCGGGAAAAAAAGCATCCAAGGAACAGCTTATTAACATTCCTCAGCTTATCACGGATTACTTTACTCAGCAGCCTGATCCGTCTGAACGGGTACAAAGGGTTAAATTCGGGACGTCGGGTCACCGGGGGTCTTCATTAAAAAATTCCTTTAATGAACAACATATTCTGGCAACAACCCAGGCAATTTGTAATTATCGGGAAAAAGAAGGTATAAATGGGCCTGTTTTTATAGGGATTGATTCCCATGCTTTGTCTACACCTGCTCAGGCGACTGCCCTGGAAGTGTTGGCGGCCAATGAAGTGGTAAGCATGATCGCTTCCAATGATGAGTATACGCCTACTCCGGCTGTCAGCCATGCTATAATTGAATATAATAAAGGTAGAAGTACGGGTCTGGCTGACGGGATCGTTATTACGCCATCCCACAACCCGCCTGAAGATGGAGGCTTCAAGTATAACATGACCAATGGAGGGCCTGCCGAGGGGGCTGTAACCTCCTGGATTGAATCGAGAGCGAATGAACTACTGGAAAATAAACTTCAAGGAGTCAAAAGGATTCCTTTATCCAAAGCTTTAAGTGCGCCCACTACTAAACGATATGATTTTTTGGATGCCTATACCGCTGATCTGGATCAGGTAATCGATATCAAATTACTTAAAGAATCTGGCATAAAGATGGGCGTAGATCCTCTCGGCGGAGCTGGTGTAAATTATTGGCAAAGAATTGCCGATCGCTTTGATCTTAGCCTTACGGTAGTTGATAATTCTGTAGATCATACCTTCAGTTTCATGTCTTTAGACTGGGATGGGAAAATTCGAATGGATCCATCTTCCAGCTATGCTATGCAAAGACTTATAGAATTAAAAGATAAATTTCCGGTAGCATTTGCCTGCGATACTGACCATGATCGTCATGGCATCGTGACTCAGAGCGCCGGGCTCATGCAACCTAATCACTATTTAGCCGTGGCCATTGATTATTTGTTCCGGAACAGACCTCAATGGGCCTCAAGTGCAGGCATTGGAAAAACTCTGGTGAGTAGTCAAATGATTGATCGGGTTGCTAAAAAACTTGGGCGTAAGCTAGTGGAAGTGCCGGTAGGCTTTAAGTGGTTTGTTGACGGTCTCTTCGATGGTAGTCTTGGATTTGGTGGGGAAGAAAGTGCCGGAGCCTCTTTCCTGAACAAGTCAGGAGACGTTTGGTCTACAGATAAAGATGGTATTATCGCGGCCTTACTGGCTGGTGAAATGACAGCAAGTACGGGTAAAGATCCTGCAGAAATCTACCAGGAGTTTGTCAAAGAATTTGGAGAACCGATATACAGTCGCATAGATGCGCCTGCCACTCCTGAGCAAAAAGACAAGCTGAAAAAGTTATCTTCTGAACAGGTTTCTTCTTCTGAACTTGCAGGAGAAAAAATTACCAATATCCTGACGAATGCTCCTGGTAATGGCGCGGCTATTGGCGGTTTAAAAGTAGAAACGGCCAATGGGTGGTTTGCTGCTCGCCCCTCGGGTACAGAGAATATTTATAAGATCTACGCTGAAAGCTTTAAGGGCGAAGAGCATTTACGACAACTACAGGAAGAAGCTCAGAAAATCGTTAATAAGGCTATTGGATAGGAGCTCGATGAGTTTAATGCCGGCGATTCTCGCTTTGAAAAATAAACGCGCCTACGGCGCGAAATTCCTTTGAGAGGGAAGCCGAAAGGGCTATTTTGCGAAGCAAAATAGCCCTTTCGGCTTCCCTCAAAAGAAAATATCGCAGTGAAGCGGCGTAAATTTGGTTTTGGATTTCCAAAACGAGAATTGCTGTTGACTATCAGGCTTGTTAAGCGTCTTCCTGAAGCACTAGATGATTTCATTTGGTAAACGTTTTAAGAACAAAAAGCAGGCCGTTAGGCCTGCCTGAATGTAGCCCTGGGTTCTCCCAGGGTTGTAAAATATACAGATCCAACTTCCGCGTAGCGGAAGCACATCATTGGCTATTGCTCTTGTGTTGTGGGCTTCCGCTACGCGGAAGAAATTAGGTAGAAAAACCTTTTCCCCAGGAGGACCTGGGGCTACGATCGGCCTGCTTTAAGGGCTTCCTAAATTAATTTCCCAAGTAATGGAACTAAAAAAGGAAGGTGGATATTTACAGGATTGTATACATTTACAGAGATAGCTATCATCTGTTTAGTAGCCCAATTCCGTGAACTACTTAATTTCAGGAGAATTATCAGAGCTTTATGCTGCCTAAGAACCATCCGTATTTTGATCGCATCAATGTCGGATTAGTGAGGGAAATACAAAAAGAGCAATGGCTGGATCTTCAAAGAAAGTATGATGTGATGGGGAATTAGTAAAAGAATTACCATGCGAACCGTTTTAGTGTTTATAATCCTTCTTAGCTCACTAAATGGCTATTCTCAAAAAAGAATCAGCCAGGAAAAGCTTATCCAGGATTTTGATTACGCCGTTCATGAGCTAAGAATGCAACATCAAGGATTTTATCAATATCTTGATGAAAAAAATGTTGAAGCCAAACTTGCCGACCTGAAAAATAAGATCGATAAGCCAATGACCAAATTGGAATTCTATCGCTTAATCAGGGAGTTATTGACCCTAATGAATGAAGGTCATGGCTCCGTAAACTTGCCCAAATGGACAATGATAAAGATCGGGCTCTCCAAATCGTTTCTTCCATTAGGTGTAAGATTCTTTAATAAAGAACTGATTGTTACCCAAAACTTTGGGAAAGAAGTTGAAGGCTTAACTAAAGGAGTGAAATTAATCTCTGTAAATGATCGGCCAATATCGGAAATTACCCAGGCATTTAAACCCCTAATTGCTACAGATGGATTTAATCAAACATCTGTATATGAATGGATTGGAAGTATCAACTTTTCCTTACTCTACAGATTGGTTTATGGGAAAACAAAGGATTTTAAACTTGAAATACTAAAACATAATGAAAGCAAAAGCAAGATAATACATATCCCGGCTATTCGGTTTACCGCTTTTAAATCAAAAAATGCAAAGTTTAAACCCTGGCATTTTGATTTTACAAAATTTGTGTTCCAACAACTAAATGATTCCATCGCTTACTTAAGTATTCCTGATTTTGGAGATGGAGAAATTAATTACCAAAAATTTTATGAAAACCAGTTTAAGAAAATTGATTCTCTGAAGATAAAGCATCTTATTATCGATATTCAAGCTAATGGCGGGGGAGAAGAAGGCAATGAAAACTTGCTTTTCAGTTATCTTGTAGAAGAAAAAATCCGGAAATATAGAAGGGTTACTATGCTGCCTGTTCCTTACCAGAAAAACAAGAATGATTCGGGTTATAAATTTGATAAATGGGAATTAAAAGACTCCATTGCGGAAAGAGGAGAGTTTACTTGCTTTAGTAACTATTTTTCAGAATTGGGATACGCTCCTCCCAATCCAGAGTACATTTATAGAAATAAAGTATATGTACTGATAAGTGGATTTACTTTTTCTGGAGGAGCAGAGTTTGCCAGCATGGTAAAAATGACGAACAGAGGAATTTTTATCGGGGAAGAAACAGGTGGCGCCTATGAAGGCAACGTAAGCGGATATACAGAAACGGTAAAGTTGCCGAATACGAAAATTTCCATTGATATTCCTACCGTTCATTTCCAGATCAATGTAACTCCTTCCATTAAAGGAAGAGGCATCCTACCGGATTATAAGGTGCCACAAACCTGGGAAGATTACCTTGAGAAAAGGAATGCTAAGTTGGAATTTGTTAAAGAGTTAATTAATTAGATTCAGGATGGCTCAATACCAATAGCCGAATCGGAATCTCTGAAACCGGCGATTTTTATACAAATTCGATTAACCTCTGGGGCCGGGAGCATGTCATTTGCCCGGAATTATTCATTGATCTGAATATACCCGTCGGCCAATCAATGAGATGGTCGAGGACTTATGATGTTTATGAAATGGATGAGTATAATTAATTTGTCGAATGCCAGTCTTTTGTAATTGTACAAGAATACCAGGCCTAGTGCTTCAAGAACTAAATCCTTGACACTTTTGACGGCTTCTTTTGGCGGCCTACTTCGTTGCTCATCGGTCACGTAGCTTTGGGCTATGCTCCCTCTTCGCGCCTCGTTTGCCACCAAAATAATCGCCTCTAAAGCTATCAAGGATTTAGTTCCTGAAGCACTAGTTCCTGAAGCACTAGCATACAGATCACCAGCCCAAAGAGGAATAGCGCCCACTTGCCCATGGTCGGGATAGGAGGAACTACGGAACAAACATCCGGTGCGATGCTTGCACTTGCATTCGTCAATGTACAAGCAGCATCAGCATCAAAAGAAGCGGTGAGGCTTAAACTATCCATACCAGCAGGAATATTAACTCCTGTAAAAGTTGATACTAATATTGCATTTTATGTCGTATATTCCACCCATCATAAATCCAATTTGAGGCTTGGTAAACACCATGACACCACCAGCTATAAAAAAAGCCAATAGGTAAAAAATTGCATTCTTTGACAAACATGAGTCATCCCGAATTTTAGGGATAACTCATGTTTATTCCAAATAACAAAAAATTGAAATGAGTAAAAACATAAACATTGCCGTTCTTATAGATGGAGATAATATTCCATCTGCTAATGTGAAGGAAATGATGGAGGAAGTTACCAAATATGGTAGCCCAACCATTAAACGAATTTACGGTGACTGGACGAAGCCGGATCTGAATAAATGGAAAAACTTACTCCTTGAAAATGCCATAACACCTATTCAGCAATATGGATACACGAGCGGGAAAAACGCAACAGATTCCGCTATGATCATCGATGCTATGGATATCCTGTACAGTGGCAAAGTAAATGGTTTCTGTCTGGTTTCGAGTGATAGTGACTTTACAAGATTGGCCACCAGACTGAGGGAAGCGGGCATGCTTGTCATTGGAATCGGTGAAAAAAAGACACCCAACCCCTTCATTGCAGCTTGTGATAAATTTATATACATAGAAATCCTGAGAAGCCAAAGCCAGTCTGAAGATAAAGTGGAAAGAAAGGAAAAAGAAAAGTCAAACGTTGAAAAAATAAGCAATCGTGAAATTGCTCTGATCAGATCTTCCATCCGCGATGCCTCCGATGAAGATGGGTGGGCGTTTCTTGGCGATGTGGGTAGCCTGATTCAAAAGAAACAACCTAATTTTGACTCAAGGAACTATGGGTTTGAAAAATTGACGCCACTCATTCAGTCTACCGGGAAGTTTGAAATTGAGCAAAGAGAAGCTCCCAAAAGCAGGCACAAATTAATTTTTGTTAAAAATAAAGAAAAGCAAAAAACATCGAATAGGAAATCATAGCGCGAAATTCCTTTGAGAGGGAGGCCGAAAGGGCTATTTTGCGAAGCAAAATAG
>CAZHZT010000123.1:0-18034 GCA_964537285.1 uncultured Saprospiraceae bacterium
TGGTTCATCTTTTTTTCGCAAATATACTAAATCAACGGGTTTAACCCATTACCAACTTTTTAACACTTTAAATATGAGCCCTAATTACCTGATAAGCAACTTTTTAATAATTATTTAAAACATCTAACGGAAGTCTTAATGTAACAGCGATTCTCGCTTTGAAAAATAAACGTGCCTACGGCGCGAAATTCCTTTGAGAGGGAGGCCGAAAGGGCTATTTTGCTTCGCAAAATAGCCCTTTCGGCCTCCCTCAAAAGAAAATTTCGCCGCGAAGCAGCGTAAATTGGGTTTTGGATTTCCTAAACGAGAATTGCTGTTCTTTTTCATATAATTTTAAATAAAAAACCATTATATAAAGTTCACATTATGAAGTCTTAATGAACAGCAGTGGACCACCTCAGCCCCCCTCTTGTAACCATCCCTGCTGTTTTAAATTTTAATCATTGTTCACCTTTTCCCTTCTTTCCCATTATCTTTCCAGCAAATTATTTCATAATGAAAGGAATCATTTTTGTCCCTATTCTTTGGTGTTTTACTTTACTGCTTTACGGCCAGAATATGGACACCACGCAAGCTCATCAAAACATCCTAAATGCTGCCAAAGCAGAAAAAAACGGTGATTGGCAAACCGCTCGCCAACTCTACGAACAAAGCCTCCCTGATTTCAAAGCTTCCGGGAACCGGGAGCGCTATCTCCAGATATGCAACTACCTGCACAGCTGTTTGATCAATATGAACCAGCCTCAGCTTGCTATGGAGCACATAGAGGCCATACTAAACGAACCTTTTGAGAACATTTCTGAACAACTCCTTCATGTGGTTCGCTGGAAAGGAAAGGTATACCTGGAGCTGGGAAGCTATCAAGCTTCCTTGAACATTTATAAAGAAGCAAACCAAATGGCCGTAAAGCTGGCTGACAAAGCACTCACTGCCAGGACTTACAATGATATCGGTACGGTAAACTACTACCTCTCAGAAGTAGATTCTTCTGTGTATTATTTTGAAAAAGCTTTAGAGATCAATAAAAAATTACCGGTGCCCAATCCCAAAGCAATAGCAAATAATTTAATGAACCTGGCGTCTTGTTTCACCCGACAAGGAAAGCTCCGCCCAGCGGTCACCTTGATGGAAGAAGCAGTAAATGAATATATTCGTCTCAAAGATACCGCTGCACTGGTTGGTTCTTACTTAAACCTGGGTATCCTGTATACAAGCATGGGTTACCCCCTTGAATCTACTGATTTCACCGAACAGGGACTGACTATTAACCCTATGCAAACGACTACCGATACTTTCGTACAAGCAAAACTGCACGGATCCAAAGCCATCAACTTATCTAACCTGGGGCATTATGATGCAGCTATCACGCATTTGGAGGAATCCTACAACCTAACGGCGAAAATTTATGGCGAGAATCACCCTGAGATCATCCCCATGCTGCACAACCTGGGAACCATTGAAATGTACCGGGGAGCCTATCAGGAAGGCTTGAAATATCTGTTGCAGGCAGAAGCCATTTGTTTGTCTTTATCTCAGGATGAAAAGCCTCGCCTGTCCGAAATTTACAGAAATAAAGGTTTGATCTATAGCCGTATGGGCCAGCATAAAAAAGCAGAGGAGCTCTTGGTGAATTCTATAGATATGCTGAATGAAGTGTTGGCCCAACCGGATGTTGTACTCGCACAAGCTTATGGCAAGCTCACCGAAGTCCGCTACAATGCCGAAAATTATGAAGGCGCATTGGAAGCCTGCGATTTATCCATTCAGTACTTCAAAACACTCCCCAATTCGGATAATTATTTCCTGGCGGATATGTATGCTTCCAAAGCACGCATTTTAGAAGAATTAAAAGATTATGAAGGAGCAAAATCATACCTGGACCAGTCTCTAACGATTTATAAAAAAACGGCAGAAGCTGGGCAATCCCTTTTGCTTCCACTTGGATTTCAGCGGGCTGTGGTTTTAGAAAAACTCGAACTCAAAGAAGAAGCCCTTGAATATTACAATACCAATATTTCAGAAGGATTGGCTCTCTTTGAAAAAGAAAAAGGAGGTTTATTATTAGAAAAACAAAGCTTCCTGGGAAGTATTGCCCGAAAACTGGAACTTCAATACGAAGAAGACGGTACGGAGTTCTTTGAAGAAGGTGCTCAATTAATTAAATTAGGTATAAAAAGCCTCCAGGAACTGGAAAGACTCCCCTACTCCATTGAAGAACGTATTTTTAACCTGGATTTATTAAATGATTTTTTCGAGTCTTCCGTTAGTTTTTATTTAAAAAAATATGCGCACACCAAATCCCCCATTGATCTGGAACGCGCTTATGAAATTGTCCAATTGAGTAAATCCAACAGCTTGTTACACGCCATTCGGGAAAACGATGCCCTCCGGTTTTCAGACATCCCGTCCGCAGTAGCCGAAGAAGTAGCCTTCCTTCAGGCATCCATTAATTATTATCAAAATCAACTGGAACTTACCGGCCCGGGGGATACACTTTCTAAGCTTCAAAAAGATAATCGGGAGAAACTATTTCAGTTAAGTAAAACCTACCGGCAATTAGTCGATTCTCTGGAGCAACAATATCCCAAATACTACTCCATTAAGTTTCAGCAGCAAATGCCTTCTGTAAAGGAATTACAAGCTACACTTCAGGAAGAAGAAGCAGTAATCGTTGACTTTTTTCTCACTGAAGAATCTGTACATACTTTTTACATCACTTCCAATAGGTTTTATGTAAGTTCCAGGCCCATTTCAGAGCAATTTGAAAGCCAGCTAACTTCTTTTCTCGAATACTTCAATCAGTATCCTAATGAAGCAGGAATCATGAAAGTGAAAAAATTTGCCGATCCGGCTTACTTTTTATACACCCAACTTCTGGTGGAAGGGCTAAAACAACTTTCTTCCGATATCAAGCAATTGATAATCATTCCCGCATGCAAATTAGGCTATGTACCTTTCGAATGCTTGATTACGGCCCCAGCGGCAACTAACAGTCAATACAAGCAACTCTCTTATCTGATCAAAAAATACCGGATAAGCTATCAATATGCAGCTCAATTGCTGATCAGTGAGTCCCAAAAAACCCAAAGTAACAATCGGTTGTACGCAGGCTTTGCCCCTTCCTATGCCCCGAAAACAGATGGAGACCAATCACTGGCATCGCGTTCTTTACTTAAAGACCTTCCGGCTGCGCGGAAAAATGTAAAAACAGTAGCTCAGCTATTCCAAGGAACAGCCTATGTTGGTAACACCGCAACAAAAGATGCCTTCCTTAAGGAATCCAGGAATTTCCGCATACTGCATCTGGCCATGCACGGCATTCTCGACGATCGTTTTCCTTTAGAGAGTCAATTGATATTCACTCAAAGCGACAGCAGCAAGAATTCCAACGAAATACTGAAAGCCAAAGAACTGTTTGGCATCCGCTTACCAGCAGATCTCGTTGTATTGGGCGCATGTAATACCGCCCAGGGCCAGGTCAAGAATGGTGAAGGAATCATTAGTCTGTCGCGTGCTTTTGCCTATGCGGGCTGTTCAAGTATAGTGGCCAGCTTATGGAGCTTACCTGACGGAGCGACCGCCGATATTTTAGGTTTCTTTTTTAGGGAATTGAAAAAAGGACTACCAAAGGATGAGGCATTACAAAAGGCTAAGCTTGTTTACTTAGAATCCAGGCCTGAGCGCACGGCTGCTCCTTTTTATTGGGCAGGCCTGGTGTCTATTGGGGATGTGGAGCCGGTGGTTGAGGAGTGGAATATCCCTTGGTGGGGATATGGAATGATTGGATTGATCGGAGCTTTAGTTCTATTGGGTATATATCGGTTTTCTAAATCCAATCCTTTCTAGATTTTGACAATGTTCGGATATAGAAGCTCGGATTGCAAATCCTCGCGAGCGTTGTTTTTAGCCAACGCTCGCGAGGATTTGCAATCCGAGCTTCTAAAACCAAACATCTAATACATATTCTTCCAAATAATCCATATATTCGTAAAAAACTACTCGAATATGAAACAGAATATTTCTTTCAGAACCTTCCTTTTTCTCATTTTAATCGCATTAATTCCTCAATTATCCTTCGGCCAGAACAACAAAAACAAAGCAAAACCTATCTTCGAAGACGGTGAAGCACAAATCGTCCCGGCATTTGATAATGCCGACGACTGGATTCGCCATGACCTATGGGTAGAAACCTCCTTCAATACGGATGGCGATGATAAACCCGACCGCATGCACGTGTCTGTTACCCGCCCTAAACAAACTGAAACAGAAGGCTTAAAACTCCCTGTTATTTACGTGACCAGCCCCTACTTCGCCGGAACAGCTCCTTTTGTAGATGGCTTATTCTACGATGTAAAACACGAGCTTGGAGACACCCCGCCGAAACGCATTGAAGTGGAGGTAGAGCGCAGAGGTGAACGTCCGGTCATCTCTAATTCACACATCAAAGACTGGGTGCCCAGAGGGTATATTGTAGTGCACTCTTCTTCGCCTGGTACCGGCCTTTCGCAAGGAGCGCCGACAGTGGGAGGCGACAATGAATCACTAGCTCCCAAAGCCGTAATTGACTGGCTCTGTGGTCGTACAAAAGGCTACACCAGCCCAAACGGAAATGAAACAGTTGAAGCTTATTGGTCTACAGGGAAAGTGGGCATGACTGGTACATCTTACAATGGTACCCTTCCCCTGGCCGCCGCTACCACAGGAGTGGAAGGACTGGAAGCAATCATTCCTATTGCTCCGAATACCTCTTACTATCACTACTACCGCTCCAATGGCTTAGTTCGCCATCCCGGGGGTTATTTAGGGGAAGATATTGATGTACTGTACGATTTTATTCATAGCGGAGATGAATCCAAAAGACCTTATAACAATGCCACCATCAGAGATAAGGAACTAGCTGAAGGCATGGATCGCATAAGCGGTGACTACAATGACTTCTGGGCCGGCCGCGATTACCTCAATGATATGGAGCCTATGAAAGCTGCCCTATTGATGTCGCATGGTTTTAATGACTGGAATGTCATGCCGGAACATAGCTATCGTATTTATAAAGCAGCTAAGGAAAAAGGGCTGCCTACTCAAATTTACTATCACCAATACGGCCATGGTGGCCCTCCACCGTTTAGCATGATGAACCGCTGGTTTACGAGATACTTACATGGTATTAAAAATGATGTGGAAAAAGATGCCCGCGCCTGGATTGTTCGTGAACAGGACGATCCTCAAAACCCTACCGATTATGAAGATTATCCAAACCCAGCGGCATCTCCGGTTGAACTTTATCTTGGCGCCGGCGCACCTGGCCGCGGTTCTTTAAACCTAAGTAAACCTGAAAAACAAGGGCAGGAAGCTTTAGAAGATAATTACTCCTTTTCTGGCAAAGCTTTAGCCAATGCCGAATTTACGAACCATCGCTTAATATACCTTACGCCAACATTAAAAGAAAATGTACATATTTCCGGCTTGGCGCAAATCAGCATTTCTGTTGCCTGCAACAAGCCAGCCGCCAACCTCTCCGTATGGCTGGTCTCCCTTCCCTGGCAGGAAGGTCGGCGCACGAGAATCACCGATAATATCATCACCAGAGGTTGGGCCGATCCGCAAAACCATGGTTCATTGACTTCGAGCGAGCCTCTGAAGCCCGGCAAGTTTTATGATTTGACCTTCGATCTTCAACCGGATGATCAAATCATTCCGGCTGGGCAGCAAATTGCTTTGATGATCTTTTCCAGTGACCGGGATTTCACCCTTTGGCCACATCCGGGTACCGAACTTACCGTGGATTTAGGTAAGACGAAATTGATGCTGCCAGTAGTTGGAGGAAAGAAAGCGTTTGAAAAGGCAATTGAAGGGAGCGAGTAAATAGCAAGGATTGGAAGTTCCTTGCTATCAGGTAGAGAAGTAAACATGAGTCATTCCGAAAATTCGGAATGACTCATGTTTTACCAAAGCTAAACGAAAGTGGTAACCATAGATGGCAGAAAGCCTGAATTTTGGAATATCGTAGGCCGAACCTTATGCAGGTTCATCCCTTTCGAACCATTTTCCTTTTTAGGAGCAAGGCCGGTGGGTTGGCATGATAGTATTTCCAAAACCTTGGTCGTAACGGACGACTATCAAGTTTTGGAAGAAGAGTATGTATAGACTGCTTACTGAATATAAGTTGTCAAGTCTGGTTTTGGAAATCCAAAGCTAAATTTACGCCGCTTCGCGGCGATTTTTTCTTTAGAGGGAGGCCTAAAGGGCTATTTTGCTTCGCAAAATAGCCCTTTAGGCCTCCCTCTAAAAGGAATTTCGCGCCGTAGGCGCGTTTAATTTTCAAAGCGGGAATCGCTGTTGTCAGGTATGGAATATTGTATTTTGCAAAAGGCAATGTCCTATAACTGACAACTTCTATTCAGTATTTCTACTTCATTTCACTAAATTTGTTGGATGAGCTATCGAAAAAGTTATTTCAAGCAAGAATTCAACAACATGCATAAAAGATATTTACTGCCTTTCATCCTTCTCTTCTCCTTTTCATCTTTGCAAAGCCAAATCTGCGACGGCAATCTAGGCGAAAATATTTTTACTGACGGTGATTTCGGTAGCGGTAATTTCAATATCCCTCCTGCTGACCCGATGATTGCACCAGGTTATATTTACACCATCGTTCCTCCTCCCGATGATGGCTTTTACACGCTCACTAATGATATGGCCTCCTGGGCAGAGTCTTTCGACTGGGTAGAAATCCAGGATAATAGCCCTGATCCTCAGGGATATATGATGATTGTAAATGCCAGTTATACGCCAGGGTTATTTTATGAAAAAGAAATAGACGGACTTTGTGAAAATACGCTTTATCAATTTTCGGCCGATGTTTACAATCTGAAACCTGTAGGTAGCAACGGTAATATGCCAAATATCTCTTTTTTACTTGACGGTGTGATCGTCTACAATACAGGTACCGTGCCGGAGAATGAACAGTGGAATACGTATGGCTTCACCTTTACAACGGAACCTGGCCAAACCTCTCTTGTCCTCTCTCTCCGAAACAACGCTCCGGGCGGTATAGGCAATGATATTGCCTTAGACAATATCTCTTTTAGGGCTTGTGGCCCGGAAGCCCTTATCCTTCCTACTGAAATAGCCAATATTTGTGAAGATGGGTCTCCTATTGACCTGGAAGCCACGATCAATGGCAATCAATATGACGATCCACAGGTGCAATGGCAGCAAAGCTTTGATGATGGAGCCACCTGGGTTGATATTACTGGCGCCACTAATCTGGTCTACGAACACACTAATCTTTCCGGAGGCTTTTATTACTATCGCTATTTACTGGCTAATGGAACGCTTAATTTAATGAACCCTAAATGCCGGGTGGTGTCGAATATTAAAATTGTGCGGGTGGTTCCTAAATTTTATACGATTATAGACACCCTCTGCGAGGGCCTTTCTTTTTCATTAGGAGATAACCAATACGACCAATCGGGAACCTACGTTGATAGTTTGCTTACCGAAATAGGTTGTGATAGTATTGTTACCTTGGAATTAACCATATTACCCGATGCGAATATACAAGCAACATTTGAAATCCAAAACCCCAGTTGCGACTACCTGGCAGATGGAAGCATCATGTTAGACACTATTTTAAATGGCACATCTCCTTATCAATTTTTTACAAATGATAGCCTTTCTATTAGCCAAGGCGCGCAATCGAACCTAGGTGAAGGGGAATATAACTATAGGATTATTGATCGCTTTGGATGTTCGTTTGAAACTTCTATCACCTTGACCAAGCCTTTACCCTTTGTTTTGGATATGGGCCCAAACCTGGAAACTGAACTGGGTGAACCGGTTAACATTTCACCGACAGCCAATTATCCGATAGAAACGTACGTCTGGTTGCCAAACGAACTGGCCCTTGATTGTCCTGCGCCTTGTCGGACTCTAGAATTTACTCCATCCGCTTCGTCTTCCATATATCTGACCGGTAAGTCATTGAAGGGATGTACAGCCAGTGATTCGGTTTTTGTTAATGTCTTAAAAATTCGAAAAATATACATTCCCAACGTTTTCTCACCGGATGAAGATGGCTTTAACGACTACTTTACCATTTTTGGAGCAGTTCCTAATATTCAGGAAGTAGAGCAGCTGCTTATTTATAATCGCTGGGGTGAATTGGTGTTTGAAAAAGAAAATTTCGCACCTAATGTACCTGAAGAAGGATGGGATGGGACTTTCAGAGGTAAGCGATTGGATGCCGGGGTTTATGCTTATCTGGCAAAGGTGCGTTTTTTGGACGGGGAGGTGTTGATGTATGGCGGGGATGTGATGGTGGTGGAGTAGAAACAAGTTTATTGGCAGACCAGGAGATTTAATCCAACTAGAAAAAACGGAAGATTTAGAAATATTTACTGAGTACTTAGCCCCCAATAAAGCTATAGCAAAAGAAGTGCACTGAATTAAGAGCAGTTCTCGTTTTGGAAATCCATTTTATCACAATTTATGGCAAAGAACTAAATTACTTAATAGTATTGCTTTTTTGGTAGTGGGTAGAATCCGTTGATGGATTTATCTAACAAGCTTTACAACTTAAGGTTAACACTTCTCATCAACCGGTTTTACCCACTACCGCTTTTTTTTACTACAAAAACTGCTGATCCATATGCTTTCATACTTAAAAAAATACAGCTTCGAATTCCTTTCCATCTTCATAGCTGTTATCTCTGCCTTTGCCCTTAATAACTGGAATGATAACCGCAGAGAACGCCATGCCGAAGTCAAGATCCTTAAGGAAATAAACAATGGCCTCATTAAAGACCTTGATGATATAAAACTCAATGTAATGGGGCATGAAGCAGGCGTTAAAGCCTGTAAATACTGGCGTACCTGGGCTTCCAATGACACCATCAATCCTGATTCCGCCTTGCATTATTATTTCTACCTGACCAGGGATTTTGTTTGTATTCAGAATAGCGCCGGCTATGAATCCTTAAAATCTAAAGGCCTTGAAATCATTCACGACGACTCCCTGCGTTTGGGCATTATTGCATTGTATGAGTTCGAGTTCAATGCCCTTAAATTGTTGGAGGAAGAATATCAGGAAAATCAGTTCCACAGTACTTTTTTTCATCCCATCAACGATATTTTATTGCCTTACTTTGAGTTCGACGAAAAGGGTAATATTTCCGGTATTCAATTATCTCCAAACTTGAAAAAGCAGGATCAAAAACGATTACTAACTTACTTGTGGAAAATTCAGTTTAACCGGAGGTTCATGCTTTCAATGTATAAACAAGTCGAAGGGAAAATTGAGGAAATGCAAGAATTACTTGGGAAATCAATCAAATAACAATATAAATACAAGAATAAAAATATTTTTTCCTGAAATCTGGATGATTCTTTTAATTTTCACTTCTTTTCTCTAAAGCAAAAACATACTTTAGCAATGAAATAACAAAAAATATTCGCTTTAAACTACAATACTTCCGGAAAATCTAAAAAGGGTACACCCTCTAATCAGACCACCGGGAAACAAAATTGACCATTAATGACAGCTATTACTTGGCCTAAAATATGGATTGGCTCCGTAACGGACGAAAGTGTTGGAATGAAAGCAACTATCTTCCGATCTATTGAGGATCTGTTAAACGCCTCTATTGAACCTTCTAAATATGGTTCTGATGTAGAAGAAATTCACTTTGTGCTCATCGCCGTAAAGCCAGGAAATCCAAATCACCCAGATGATATGAAATATGATAAAAAAGAGAAAAGTGTTACTATTTGGAAAAACCTCGACTTGAAAACCGTTCTCGATGCAGAAGAAAAACACTTAACTCAACTAGCTTCAAATAAGATAATTGAAGCAATCAATCAAATCCCCAAACTCAACATTCAAGACCTTGATATTGAATCATTGAAAGATGATATTACAAAACTATTAAATAATCGTAATACTAATCCTTTGGGGACAAACGGCCTCCTCAATTGAACAACAGATCACGTAAGCAATTTATCGATAAAAAATATAGATTTGCAGTAAAATTGCTTTGCCAAAGCCTAGTGCTTCAGGAACTAAATCCTTGATAGCTTTAGAAGCGATTATTTTGGTGACAAACGAGGCGCGAAGAGGGAACATAGCCAAAGTTACGTGACCGATGAGCAACGAAGTAGGCCGCCAAAAGAAGCCGTCTAATGTGTCAAGGATTTAGTTCTTGAAGCACTAGCGTGCGTCAAAAAAATTGACAAGCTAAAGGCTGCTCGGCAAAACACACAATTTGTCTAAGAACAATAAAACTTAAAATTATGATCACTATTTCAAATCTGGAACAAAAAGAAATCATCAAAGGCTTCAAAGGGCGTTTTGTCCATACCGACAAGCTCACTATCGTCTATTGGGATGTAGAAAAAGGAGCCGTTTTGCCCACTCATTCGCACATCCACGAACAAGTAACCGAAATACTGGAAGGGCAATTTGAATTAACCATGGAAGGTGAAACCAAGGTTTGTGAACCTGGCGCCGTTACGGTAATTCCTTCCAATGTTGTTCATGGAGGCGTAGCATTAACCGATTGCAGGATTATGGATATTTTTTGCCCGGCCAGGGAGGAGTATAAGTAAGCAGATGGCGAATGTGATCTATAGACGGTGGCCGATAGCCCGTAGGCAAAAGAGAATAAGTTTAGTATTAATTAATCCGTATTGGCCACCGCCTACGGGCATGATGCTGGTTCCGAGCTCACCTCGGAACCTCTAAAGTTTAAAGTCCTCTAACTTAACTTCCCTTACTTCTTCCTCTCCCTCCAAAACCTTATAAACCTTATTGACCTCCAAATCTTTCAAAACTGTTTTACTCCCTTCAAATGGCCAGTCAATTTCCACAGATGCGATCTGAGAAACATCTCCTAGTCCAACTTCCAATCGCAAGCTAGAAGCTCCAAAGCTGGCTCCTGAACCAACTACCCTGTAAAGCGTACGCGTTTTTCCGCTTGCATCCAGTCCTTCAATCTTGACTTTAGCACCAATCGCTGATCTATTGGATTGGGTTCCCTCTAATTGAAATTGAACCCAATTTTGATCATTACCGGGATTTTCGAACAAAGCATTCATAAAATTATCTCCGGAATAGGAGCCACCCAACACGTGATAAATATCCTGATCGCCATCGTTGTCGATATCTCCAAAAGCAACGCCATGCCCTTTTTGAATATGGCCGGTTTTGGTCGTTGTCGTCACATCCTGGAAGCGTTCGCCATTATCGTTGCGGAACATTCTGTTTGGAAAGACCGATCTAAAATCCGGAGTCCCGGTAGTGGCATAAAAATCGAGGAAACCATCATTATCGATATCTCCGAAATTGCAGCCCATGGTGTAAAGCACCTTTTTAAGGTTGGCCTGCTGAGTGACCTCTTTAAAAGTACCATCGCCATTGTTCTGATAAAGGCAAGGATATTCCGTTTCCGGGCTTTGCCCAAGGTAATCCGACGCTAATTTACCTGCTGCGGACGTAAAGTCCTGGATGTTAAAAGCACTTACAAACAGATCGAGCAGACCATCGTTGTTGTAATCCCACGACCAGCAAGGGAAACTGAATCGGGGCCTTTGCACGCCAGCTTCTGCAGCCTGCTCCTTGAAATGATAATTTCCCTCTTTGCCCAGATTTTGAAAAAGCAGGTTGTCACCAATCAGGTTGGAGGCAAATAAATCAGGGTAGCCATCATTATTATAATCCGTCCATGTGCAGCCTTTAATATATGCCCCTATGATTAAGCCATATTCAGCGGAAACTTCTTTAAACGTACCGTTTTGTTGGTTTAAATACAATTCAGAGGTGTAAACCATCTTGGGGGAAGACTCATTACCGACGAAAAGATCAAGCCAACCATCTTGATTGAAATCTGCCCAGGCAGCCGTTTGAGTGGGTTTATACGAAAGTAGGCCAGCCGATTCAGTCACATCTGAGAAGGTGCCGTCGCCATTATTTTTGATCAGGGAGTTAGGGTGATTGCCAGAGGTGCCCAACCAGGCTCCTCTTAGCACCAGGAAATCAATATGGCCATCGTTGTTATAATCTGCCTGCATCGTATTTAATCCACTCAAAAGACCCGTAAGGCCAGCTTCCGCAGTGCGATCAGTAAATTTACCATTGCCTTCATTGGTAAAATAGTGCATTTGGTCCGATAGCCCGTAAGAAGTGGCTATGATATCGAGTAAGCCGTCATTATTAAAATCCTCCATGATACAGCCACCAGAAATATCATTTACGGCTAAGCCTGCTTGCATCGCTTTATCTACAAATGGAGGCAGAGAGTACTCGGATTCGAAGATTTTTTCTGGCAGTAAATGTTGAGCAGGCACTCCGTTGGGATAGGAGCCCAGGGTCATGTGGGCCAGGTTGAGCAGCCATTTGCTTTGGAGGTCATCGGGATGCTTAGCCAAGATTCTATTATAAATATCCATTGCGTTTTCAGAACCCGTGCGCAAGCTATGCTGGGCGCTGGGATCAAGCGGAATAATGCAAGAAAGCTCGTTGTGTTGTTGTACGCAATTTTCGATTTCTCCCTTCCGTAGATACGCGACGGCAAGTAATTCGTAAAATTGCTTTTCCGTTTCTTCATTTAAATTAAGCTTTCCCTCTTCGATTAAGTTGGTCACCAACCTAAAGCGTGCAATGCTTTTATCAAAATCGCCGGAATGCAGCCATTGCAGGCCGGAGTTAAAAATATTTGGAATGCGTTCCTGAGGAGTCTTGGCTTGCTGGATCTTATAATCATAATAGAGTGCCATTTTTTCATTCTGATGCCACATCTCTGTAGGGGAAGGATTTTCGGCAATTTCCTTCAAGCGTTTCACCATAGCGAGGGTTTCTTCATCTTGTTGAGCTGCTTTTCCACCAGAAGCAGCGGAATGGCCATGATGATGGGCATGTGCTTCTTGTTGTTCAGAAGGTTTTGAAGCAGTATCTTCTGATGGAGCTGGCTGACAACCGACCAATAGGGTAATACCAAGAAATATTGCGGGAAGATAAAATCTGAATAGATACATATGGAACTAAGTTACTTTTTATGCAACAAATGGACTTCTTTCGGAATAAAGAATAAAAAAAAGAAGCCCCCCATAAAACTTCGTTTTATGGGGGGCTTCTTTTTTTTATTCTTTATTCAAACACCAACTTCTTCGTCACCACACCGCCATCAAAATAAATTTGAATGACATACATACCGGATGGAAGATCGCCTCGAGAAATGAAAAACAGATCGTTATTCACTCTTGGATAATCCCTCAAAAGCTTTCCGCTGAAATCATACAACTGGATAGATCTCATTGGAGTTGTAGCATTAGAAGTAAGGCCTACCTGGCTGCTAACCGGGTTAGGAGCTACTATTAAATCTACTTCGTTCGCTTCAAGATTTTTTGCAGAAGTGAGCGCTTGTAGATCAAGCGCTGCAAAAGCGCGAGGAGCAAAATGACCGATTAAGGTATCAATATGTCTTTTAGCTTTTTCAGCAGACATATTTTCGTTCGTTTCTAGTCCTTGGGTGTGGAAAGTACCTCCTTCAGGGTGAGGGAGCATATTCCACGGAATGTTCATTCCTGCTCCTGGAGCAGGAGCATTTGGATCCCACCAATAAACGGCAACCCCTTCATCGTTACCAAAGCTATTTGGAGGATTCGTTACCGGGTAATGACCTGAGTAGTAAGGATGGCCTGCCGTATTGGAATTGATCTTAGCACGAGTAGTATAGACATCATCGATATTGGCATCGATGAATACCTGATCATTTCCTAATGAAGCTTGTTTTTCTGCTATAGCTTTACTCCCCTGCACCTGTATAATAGGATCAAGTGTTGTCGGAACAACCAATACCGCATCTTCATAAGGAGCAAATACATCGAAGGCAGATTGCATGGTAATAATCGGAATGTTACCGGCTTCTAGCCAAGAAATATCCCCCAAGGCACCACCAACATTCATTGCCAGATGCAATTCAGAGCTGTAATTTACATGATTAGGATAGTTGGTTGTATCCCCGGCAGGATTTCCATAAGCTGCGTCAGGAGCTATCGTAAGAACTTTACCCTCGATATCTCCATGGTAAGCTTCTGCCACCATTGGAGCATCCGGGACACCGTCGCCATCGGTATCTAGCAGGAATTTACCAGCTGGGTTGGTAGTGGTTAATATTTCATTATACTCATCCAAGGTTGCTAAGGCAAGAACAAGATAGCCACTGGTACCGATACCAATAGCCGTTACGCGATTAGGATCAATACTGTAAGGGTTTCCATCTTCAGCTCTGGTTTTTTTGAAAAAACGGATGCAAGCCCTTCCATCCTGCTGGCCGCGGTAAGCTGCCTGAATCAACCCTAGCGCTCTTTCCGGTTGTGTGGGCGCTAACGGGTTCCAGCCCAGGCGATAATCAACAGAAGCAGCTGTGTAGCCCATGCGAGCCAGGCGGGAACAGATTTCGACGACAGAAGAATCAGTCTTTTGGCCTGAAATTTGGCCATTGGTTACTACAGGTAAAAATTGGCCGGTATGATATACCATAACAAGAGGACGTTCCTCGGCATTATCCCCTACCGGTTCATATACATCCATTTTGAGTTCTTCCGGAATGGCTTCTCCCACTTGGGTGAAAGCAAGCATGGTGGCATTTACGCCATAAACAACATCACTGGTAACTTGAACTTCGGAGAAAACTTCTGTAAGAAAGCGCTGTGCATTTGTCACTGTAAAAGTGGACAACGCCAGGAATAAAATCAGGAGTGTATTTGTTCTTTTCATAAAGGTACAACTTTTGTAATTTTAGATTTATAAATAAGGTTACTGTTTCTGTTCGTATAATAACTTGATATAGGCCAATCTACCGATCCTTGGTCCTCCGTAAGTTTGGAAGGCTTCATTATTCAGTAAATTAGATGCCCCGATCTTTAAAGTGGTGTTTAATTTAGGGAACAAGACATTCACCTGAGCATCCACCATGTCATATGTCGGAATAAAACCTGTAAACTGAGGGGACCCCTCAAATAAAAAGCCTTCAATCCATTTATAGTTTACATTAAAGCCCACATTTTTTATCCGGATGCCAGCAATATTCAAGGTAAGGTCCCTTCCATTTATACCAATATTGTATTTATGTTCAGGGGTATTAAAGGCCGGAATAATCGGATCATCCTCAAAGGATTTGATCAGTTTATTCCATGAATAGTTACCCTGAATGGCATAATTTCTGGCAAAGTAGTAATTGAGACCAATCGAAGCTCCTTGTGTGGTCACTGTATTCGTGGAGTTCGCGGAATAACGGTAAGCTTGCAGTGTTCGGATCGTTGGGGTGCCATAGGTTTGCTCGAAGTCAAAATCCACCCCGATATTAAATCCAAGAAAATGATCGTAAATGCTGTAATAATAACCCGCATCAAGATAAAGTTTTTCAAAAAGAGTGGTTCGATAGCCCACTTCAAAGGTTTTTACTTGCTCCGGGCGGATTGGAGCGATATCGAATGAATCGAGTTGGGACCGATCCAGGGTGGAGAAGAATTCTTCAAGCGATTCGGTCGTTACCAGGTTTTGAACACCATTAAGGTTTCCGGACAGGATGGCTCTACCCACATTTAACGAAAGGAACTGATCGGATAAAGTTGGGTTCCGGATAGCAGAAGAAAAAGAAACACGCAGGTAATTGTTTTTTGAGGGGGTATATACAATCGAAGCTGCCGGTGAAAGCAACCAGTCATAATTTTCATTTTTATCGGCACGCACCGTCACCTGAGTCTTTACTTTATTATCAAAAAACGACTTTTCAATACCGGCGTACATACCAAACTCAAAATTGGTGATTTTATTACCAACCGTATCCGCAAATACGGTTCCCCTCGATTCAGGTGTATAGTAGCGAGCATTAGCTCCAACAGTAATTGTATTCGTCCAGGTTGGCGTAAACTTATATTCACCGTGTACGTGATAAAGGGCAGAATTGTCATAAAAACGAGTACCTCCCTCCGTTCTTAGCTTTGAAGTAATGTCATTAAAAAGAGAGTCAAAGCGTGCGGTACCAGGTTCAAAGAAAGGAGGTGACTTAGAAACCCCGATGCCTGGCCCATTGGCAAATGCTTCGGCCTGGCTATGCCAGAGCGTAAGAGAGTCCTGGTTGTCAATTAGCCATTGATCGGCAGCTACATTATCGAAATCAAAAGAAACTTCCCCTGTGACGGGATCGAAATTGACCTCTAAATCCGGAAAGTCGCTTTCATCAATTCTCGGTTGTATGTCTGACAGCCAAAAAGATTGATAATTCTGTGACCACTCCCGATCGGCTTTTGTCCTTTCTATCATTTCCAGTGCCGTGAAGTATGGATCGTAGGAGTCCCCGGCTCCTGTCCGGGTTGTGTAGGCACGGATAAAGAATTTATTGCGTTTTTTATACTCGATTTTATTTTGTAAAAAAGTAATATCTCTAAGGCTGAAGCGGTTGTCTCCTTGATAAACTGTTGTTCCTGCTCCATAGCTGGTTCCCAGGACCAGTTCCGGCGATTCCGCTTCTTTAGAAGGGCGGGTTCGGATATGAACGGCCACATTAGCTTTGGTATTTTCAGTGCCATAGTCTACAAGGTCCCGTTCTCTGTAGCCTGTACGGTAATAAATTCCGAGCCCTACATTTGTCCAGGGAGCCACCTCAGAAAAATCATTGCCACTCTGATATTCATCACCATAAATATTTACGGCATCAAAACGGCCGGGATTATCGGCGGTAACTCTGGAGTCAAAAATGGGATCAAAGTTGTCTGCTTCCCAATCTTGTGCGCGCAGGAACTCGATATTGAATTTATAAGCCAGGAATTCATGGCCATTTTTATTTTTGAAGCCATCGGCCCATCGAATAGCCGCATTAAATAAATCTCTCTCTCCTCCTTTTACCATGGCGGATAGGCCCTGGCGGAAGAATGGATCACTGGTTTCCATACTGATCACTCCATTGAAGGCATTCGGTCCATAGAACGCAGAGCTGGCACCGACAATAAGTTCTACCTTATTAACATCCAATTCCGAGGACCCCAGGAAGTTCCCAAGGGAGAAGTTGAGCCCCGGAGCCTGATTATCAATTCCGTCAATTATTTGAAGAGAACGCACCGGGCTGGTGCTGTTAAATCCTCTTGTATTAACTACTTTGAAACCAAGGCTGGCCGTTGTTAGATCTACCCCCTTTAGAGCTCCCAAGCCGGCGTAAAAGTCTGAAGAAGGTGTTTCTTTGATGGCTATTAAATCAAGGGCTTCTACAGTTAAGGGAGACTCTTTCTGTTTATCTGAAATCCGGGTACCTGTCACTTCTATCCCTTCGATAATAAAAACATCCTCCTCCAGGCCGACTGTAAGTCGCTTGTCCGAATCTACGGTAATAGTTCGATTGGAATAACCGATGTAAGAAAACTCTAAAGTAAGAGGAAGGGCCTCTTTTGTAGGCAGTTCAAAACTACCATCCCAGTCAGCAACTACGCCTTCCTGAGTTTCCAGCACGACTACGCTGGCCCCAATCAACGGGTCACCATTCGTAATGTCAATTACCTTACCTTTTATAACCGTTTGGCTATGGGCTGTGAGGTATGTACCCAGCAGTAGAATACTCCAACAAAATGTGTAAATAAGTCGATTCATATACTTTGGCTAACTAACTCAGGAACAATGAAATACAATCGCTAAAATAGTGTCTATCCCAACAAAGATAGGCATTAATTGACGAATTAACCAAATAAAATTTCAGTAAATAATGTCGGCTCCTAATGAAAATACACAATGCTGGCGTGATACTGGATTTTATTTTAATGCATCCAGCTAGTGCTTCAGGAACTAAAAAGTTTCCTTCTTTGACAAATTGTGTGGAACTTCAAAATGATGGCTCTAGATGATTTCATTTGGTCGAAATTAATTTGAGAAATCCTTAAACAAGAGTCATCCCAAACTTTCGGAATGGCTCATTTTTCGTGAAACCTTTGCATTTTTTTGTTAATCAGTGGATTATCTACTTTTTTCTTGATAAAAAAGTAGCAAAAA
>CAZHZT010000124.1:0-18009 GCA_964537285.1 uncultured Saprospiraceae bacterium
GTGGATTTATAACTTTTTTTGCATAACTTTGAAAAGTTTAATGATTAAAATTATCGGTAGTGGGTAGAATCCGTTGATGGATTTATCTAACAAGCTTTACAACTTAAGGTTAACACTTCTCATCAACCGGTTTTACCCACTACCAAATTATCTAACAAACGACGGGAGCATGCCTCGCATTGTTCGGCTGCGACGAAGGAGCTTTGTTCAACAAAGCCTTCCTTCTTGGGCTCAAAATATCAACATTAGCATTAGTCAATGTACCTCCGGCACCATTGGGTGCTACGATTTTCAGGTTACCAATTTACCCACTCATAGAGATAGTTTAAATTTTTTCTGGCATTTTGATGATGGAGACTATTCTACCGAAAAAACGCAAACAAGTCATACTTTTTACAATAATTTGGATCAAGATTCAGATCAAGACGTGTTTTTAGAATTAACGTTTTTATACGATGATACTAAGCCCCCTGCAAGGTTTAATCTTAGAGATACAAATGGAGGGGATTTCAATTTCTCAGGCAATGCTTTTTCTCTTTCTGTTCCAACAGGGCAAACGCAAAATATTTCTTCTCCTTTTCATAGTAGAGAGCCTAAAGCTGGAGATTCACTTACTTATGTGCTTGAATACACTAACGTATGTAGCACTCAAGATATAGGAGGCAATTTAGAAATACATTACGACAAATATAAAGTATTATTTTTCAAAATATAGGAACACGAGCTGCTGATAAGGTAATCATAAAATCTTTTTTACCTGAATTCTTTAGTGGAACACGAGATGACATTTTGATGATTAATCCACACAATCCTCCGTATACATATAATAGCCAAAATAGAGAACTGGTTTGGACCCTGGAAGGTCTAGACCTTAAAGAGGGCAATAATTTGCGAGGACTTGCTGAATCCACGTTTGGAGTGGATTTTACAGAAAGTGATACCAAAGATACGGTGAGGTATTCAGTAGTGCTTTCAGACTCTTTTGTGAGTTTGGATCCTTGTATTGCGATTTATAATCGTGCGGAGATTATCTTCGGTTGCAATCCATCTATTTTTACCAACTTTTATGAGACGGAGCTTAGGTGTTTCAGCGATCCTTCATCGCCTCTAAAAGATAGTTGTAGTTGTGAAAAAGTTTATTTACCCGATACGACAGTTCTTATCAATGATTATACTCAAGGATATATATTAAATTATAATCCTATCATTGGTAACAGTGGGGTTAATTTTTCGTGGTATCCATCTGCTTTTGTTACTCCCGGAGATAACTTTGATGATCCCACTCTTTTAAATCCACCAGGAAGTTGGTCTTTCATAGGAGTAAAATCCAATAATGATGAATGTGCCTACACCGTTCAAAGGATTAATATAAAAAGACCATGTGATTTAAGTATTGATGAATCCGTTTCTTTAAATTGTCAGCCTACGGTTGCTGGAATGATAACTCTAACAGCTCAAGGAAGTTATTCTGAAGAAGAGCATTTAGTTTGGAACTGGCAATGTCAGAGTGGTAAAGGGAGTGTAGTAGGGAATCAATTTGAAACTATTTATCTTTCCCCAGGAAATTACTACTTCACTGTAAAAGATACCATTCGTGGATGTTGGGCAGAGGCGTATGTAGAAATACCAAAGACTTGCGTAGGTGGTGGAGGTTTTCTTGAGTATTTAGCCGGTTTGCCAACTTATCTTAAAGCACTCCTCATTATACTAGGGATAATTATTTTAGTCTTGGTGCTTAGGGCTTTACTGAGAAGAGGATAAAAAGCATCGAGATTTAGCCTCATTCTAATGAATCGCAACTTGCATCTATTATTGTATAACCACTTATTCCAAACATAGCTTATCGAAATATGTCTTACCCTATAATTTTGAAAATTTACAGTTTATTTTTTACATGTTTATTTTTCTTAGCGCTCAATGGGTACGGCCAAGATTTAGAAACAGCCGAAAAATGGCTGGTTAAGGCTGATTCTCACTATCAAAAAAGAGAGAACGAGCTTTCTGCAAAGTTATACATGAAGGCTGCCAGAGCTTTTGAAAAAAAGGGAAAAGAAGAACAAGCTTTCGATTGCTTGTTGGGCTATGCATACACTTGTTTTGGAACCAGAGAATACACTTCTCTAATTGATACATTTTCAAAATGGGTACCAATTCTGAAGAAATCAAATGAAGTGGCCGATTTTGCAATTGCTAAATCCCACATTCTTCAAGGTTTAGCCTATCGTTTATTGGAATCCTTCTCAGCCTCTCTAAATAACTATGAACGAGCAATAGACATATATGAAAGCTTGGACACGCTTCATAGAAATATTCCCTATGCCTATAAAAACGCAGCTCAAACTTACCTTAGATATTTAGATTATCCCAAAGCAATAGCCTATTTTCAGAAATCAATTGAAAAGGATACCAGTAATGAGTTTTTGATTCCTAACATAGCAATGTTGGCAGAGTCCTACAACTATTTGGAAGATTATGAAAAGGCAGCAGGTTTGATTGAAAATTATTTTAATCAAAAAGTAGAACCTAAAACTGATGAAGAAACCTTCTATCACTGTATGATTAATTTTGAAAGAGGGAAATGTCATTTCTCATTTAACAGAAAAGAAAAAGCTAAAGAACTATTTGTAAGAAATTTGAAAATCGTAAAGAAAACATGAAAAGGTGTTAACTCAAATAAAGAACCTGAATGATAACTATGGCGAAAGTTGGTTGGAAAAAACAGATCCAAACAAACTGATAGATGAATTGTCAAATAATAAAGAATGCCTCCTGGAATATTTTTTTGGGGATACACATCTGTATATCTTATCCGTTTTCGAACAACAAATTGACGTGAAGGTATTAGAAATGGATTCTACTTTTGAAAATACCTTAGCTTTTTTTCTCACCATGTTTCAAGGTCCGGCCAATGCACTCGAAAATGTCGAAAAATACAAACAAGCAGGTTATTGGCTTTATCAGGTGTTGTTTCCTGAACAACTTCAAAATAATCCTAAAAATTTTAATTCTGTAATATTGATTCCGGACGGAAAGCTGGCGTTTTTACCGTTCGAGGCATTACTGACTGAAAATAATCTAAGTCAAGGGTTTAGTAATGCTCCTTTTCTGATTAAATCGGCGACATTAAAATATTTATGGTCTAGCCAAAGCTATAAAAATAAAATTCCGTTTAAGGTAAATGATAAGAACTTTCAATTTTCACCTGAGTTTTCAAATGGCGAGAGGGATAAAGTCCCACTGGTTTATGGTCTTTCAGAGACTCAACATGCCAATGGATTTGAACGATTTATAGGGAAAATGGCCAACCTTGACCATTTTCTTTCCCTGGCCCCTGAGGCCAATATTCTCCATTTATCTACACATGCCCAAGCCGATTCGACATCTATATCCATTTCATTTTTTGATGAGGATTTGCCTCTTGATCAGCTTTATACTATCCCCTTAGCCGCAAATTTAGTGGTGATAAGTGCCTGCGAATCCCATGTAGGTAGTCTACTTAAAGGAGAAGGCGTATTAAGCCTCGCGCGAGGATTTGCCTATGCCGGCGCTGAAAGCTTCATTGCCAGCCAATGGAAGGTAAATGAAGCCTCTACTTCAACAATCTTTCAAGGGTTTTACGAGGAACTCGCAAAAGGTAAAACAAAAGCTAACGCTTTAAGAAACGCTAAATTATCTTATCTTTCCAATTCAAATGCTGCTTTTTTAAACTCACCATATTACTGGGCCGGTTTTGTTTATTATGGTTCTGATGGCCCAGTGGACCTGTCTGTTCGTTTTTTTTCATGGTATTGGCTGTTGAGCATTCCTGTTTTTGTGCTTTTTTTTATCGTTTTTTTTAAAAAATCAAGTCTTAGGGGGTAACAGGGAATTGATTTTTTTGATAGGAGGGTAAAGATGAGCAATTGACCCCAAAGAACTAAATGAATTGCGTTCTTTGACAAATTGTGTGGAACTTCAAAATGATACGCCTTGAATGCCCTTGTGGCTGAAAGGTTTATCATTTTGAAGTTCCATTTCTCACAATTCATGTCAAAGAACTATGAATTGAAGTTGCCCAGAAAGGTAAATTTTAATTGGGTTCGGCTTTAGCATTCCTCACAGACCGAAGGTTTCCGAAAAATGCAAAAGCCGAGCTAAGGGATCCAAACCTATCTGGAATACTCGAAAAACAAGAAGATCTTGATATATATCTAACGACAAGTGGTTATTTTTCGAAGGAGGGATTTTGTATTGATTTTAAAGGCTTTCAGAAATTCAAATATTATAGATAAAATATTTTGGGAATATGGCCTAAAAAAGAAATGCTAATTTTTGGCACAACATATTTCATTTGGCTCTAAGTGATTTCATTTGGTAAACATTTTAAGAACAAAAACATGAGTCATCCCGAATTTTCGGGATGACTCATGTTTGAAGTTCCACACAATTTGTCAAAGAACGAAATTTATCTAACCACGAGTTTCGGTTTGCTTCAAATACTCAATCAACCCCCTCACTGCCTTCCCCCGATGGCTAATCCCATGCTTTACCTCCGCACTCATTTCCGAAAACGTTTGTTCGTAGCCCTCCGGAATAAAAACCGGGTCATATCCAAAGCCATGCACCCCTGATTTTTGATGCGCTATGGTACCCCGGGCAATGCCCTCAAAAAGCAGTTCTTCACCGTTCAGGATCAAAGCAATGACCGTGCGGAATTGAGCGCCGCGGTTTTCAGTACTGCCCAGTTTTTGCAGCAAAAGATCCATATTGGCATCGTGATTTTTGGCAGGGCCTGCGTAGCGGGCTGTATATACTCCTGGCTCGCCATTGAGGGCATCCACCTCCAGGCCCGTATCCTCAGCGAAGCAGTCAAGGCCAAAGCGATCTTTGACGAAGCGGGCTTTGAGCAGGGCATTGCCCTGGATGGTCGGCATGGTTTCCGGGATATCCTCCGTGAATCCGATGTCTTTAAGGCTTTCGATCTCAAATTGGCCTTTCAGCATTTCATTTACTTCTCTTACTTTATTAGGGTTACCAGTCGCAAATAGTAGTCGGGTTGTCATATATATGTTATTTTTCGGACAAAAATATATCTTTTAAGGCATTCCATAAAAGGCCTTTTCGTTGCTTATCGTTTTGAATTTGAACGAGTTCTTCACAGAAAAGCCAGCTTATCGATCTGAATGTAAAAGGTTTGTACAAGGCATGTTTAATCCTTAGGCCCATTTTTTCGGGCGGGCAACCAAAAGAAATGACTTGTTTGAAAGGGGAGACCGAGAAATGCTCAAAAAACATAAATGATTGATCTGGTGTTAATTGTATTGGGACAGCGTGCAAATATACCTGGAGTCCTGTTGCTTTAAGAATTTTTGAGAGGAATTCGTCATCAAATTCTGATCCTGATAGGAACACCAATGTGTGTGCTTCGGGAGGAGTTTTTAGGCCCCTGAATGTGTCTTGAAAAGAAATTAATGAAATTCTTTTGAAACTAAAGAATCCTTCTTTTGAAATTATATTTTCCAAAATAGTCTTTTTTTAAAATTTTATATCAAAAATATATTGACTTGCTTACTCAAATAAAATAAAGTCAAAATTAAGAGAGTGTTAAATTATTATAAATTTTGAATTTTTCTTATTTTTACAGAAAAAGAAAACGCTATGACTTACGAAATCAGTATCACCAAAACTAAACAATCTCGGCTGAAATCCGTGGATTTTGATAACATTGCCTTCGGCCGCAGCTTCTCGGATCATATGTTCGTTTCCGATTATATTAGTGGGGAATGGCAAAATCACCGCATCGTACCTTTCGGCAATTTTGAAGTTCACCCTGCCTGCCTGTCTTTACACTATGGTCAAGCTATTTTCGAGGGCATGAAGGCTTCCAAAAGCCTGGATGGAAATCCCTTCTTGTTTCGTCCGGAAATGCATGCTACCAGAATTAACGCTTCTGCACGTAGATTGTGTATGCCTGAATTCCCGGAAGATTTATTTATACAAGCAATTCACCAATTGATCTCTATCGATGCTGGCTGGATTCCGCCTAAAGAGGGTAGTGCCTTGTATATCCGTCCTTTCATGTTTGCCAATGGAGAATTTTTTGGCGTAAAGCCTTCAGATAAGTATATGTTCGTAATCTTTACCGGACCTGTAGGGCCTTATTACCCAAAGCCAATCCGCTTGTACGCTGATGAGTTCTATGTACGTGCTGCTCTGGGTGGTGTAGGCGAAGCCAAAGCTGCGGGTAACTATGCGGCTTCTTTGCTTCCGGCCCAGATTGCCAACGAAAAAGGTTTTGACCAAATCCTTTGGCTGGATGCTAAAGAACATAAATACATTCAGGAAGTAGGAACTATGAATATTTTCTTTGTGATTGATGGTAAAGTGATTACGCCTTCTACCGATGGTACGATCCTTAAAGGGATTACCCGCGATTCTATTTTGACCATCTTGAAGGATAAGGGGATGGATGTGGAAGTTCGCCCAATTACAATTGATGAAGTGGTAGAAGCCTACGATAATGGTAAATTAGAGGAAGTTTTTGGTTCCGGAACTGCGGCTGTAGTCGCTCACGTGGAGGATGTAACTTACAGAGATAAAACGATGACTCTACCCGCTATCAGCGAGCGCAAAATTGGCCCGATGATCAAAAAAGAAATCGATGGTTTGCGTGCCGGCTCCATCGAAGATACACGGAACTGGATTGTACCTGTGGAGGCGGAGGTTTCTGTAGTCGTTTGATAATAGAAAAAGAAGTTACGGAAATAAAAAAAGGGCGGTTCATTGAACCGCCCTTTTTTTATTTCCGTAACTTCTTTTTCTAGAAAGGTGGGTGCACGGGTTTATTATCCAATATTTCCTCAATCTTATTCATAACCTCATCTGTTAATAATTCGATTGTATCCAATGCTTCCAGGTTTTCTTCCAATTGGTACAATTTTGATGCTCCCAGGATAATCGTGCTCACATTTGGATTTTTAGCACACCAGGCCAAGGCCAGCTTTGGCAGCGAAGTACCAAGTTCCTGAGCGAGTTTATTCAGCTCCCGGGCTTTTTCCAATCTTTCCGGGCTGATAGCTCTTTCCTTGAGCCATTCCAGCCCCTCCATTCCAAGTCTGGTTCCTTCAGGGAATTTTTCCAGGTATTTAGGTGTCAATACTCCGGAAGCCAGGGGCGACCAAATGGTGGTTCCCAGGCCTACAGTTTTGTAGATCTGTGCATATTCAACTTCAAATTTTTCTCTGTGGAACATATTGTACTGAGGCTGTTCCATTGTTGGGCCGATCAAGCGATATTCCTTAGCGACCATATGCGCTTCCATAATTTCCTGAGCTGACCATTCTGACGTTCCCCAATAAAGGATTTTACCCTGCTGGATAAGGTGGTTCATTGCCCAGACGGTTTCTTCGATCGGAGTATTTTTATCCGGGCGGTGGCAGAAAAGCAAGTCCAGATAATCGACCTGAAGGCGGCGCATAGCAGCTTCGCATCCCTCGAAGATGTGTTTGCGGCTTAAGCCGGTTTGATTGGGCTTTTTACGGCCATCACCAAAGAATACTTTGCTGGAAACTACGTAGCTGGTGCGGTCCCAGCCTAGTTTTTTAAGGATATTTCCCATAACGACCTCTGACTGGCCGCGCGCATAAATCTCGGCATTGTCAAAAAAGTTGACGCCATTTTCATAGGCTTTTATCATTAGTTCCTCAGCTACATCATCGCCAATTTGCTTGCCGAATGTGAGCCAGGAACCTAAGGAAAGTACACTTACCTGGAGACCAGAGCGGCCTAATCTTCTATATTGCATAAACTTAGATTAAGGATTAAAGATATAGGATAAAAGGTATTTTTTGGAAATGGTTTAAAGCACTAGCACATCTTGCATGTTGTATACTCCCTTTTTGCCAACGATCCATTCTGCAGCAAGGAGAGCACCTTTGGCGAATCCTTCGCGTGAATGAGCGGTGTGTTTGATTTCAATAGTGTCAATTGAGCTGCGATAGCTTACTGTGTGGGTGCCCGGAGTAGGATCAATTCTTTCAGAAGAAATAGGTATGGATTTATCATTTGGAGAACTTTCGGTTTCGGTTAAATGCCAATCTGTTTTTCTACTGATGTTTTGAATAATATCTCTGGCTAAAGAGATAGCGGTGCCACTGGGGGCATCTTTTTTTTGAGTATGATGGATTTCTTTTAAATCAATGTCATAAGAAGGGTGATCATTCATCCATTGGGCGAGTTGACGATTTAGGGCAAAAAAGAGATTTACGCCAATACTAAAGTTGGAAGCATATATAAAGGCACCTTGCTGCTGTTCTACCAATTCTTTAATGGTTTCGAATTTATCCAGCCAGCCTGTAGTTCCGGAAACGGTAGGTATGCCATTGGAGAGACACCAATGGATGTTGTCGTAGGCTGATTCAGGAGTCGAGAACTCGATGGCTACGTCCGCTTTTTTCAATTTTTGGAGCACATCGTCGTTTCGGTTGTCATCATCTAGTTTTAGAACAATTTCGTGTTTCTTAGCTAGTTTTTCAATGGTTTTACCCATTTTTCCGTAGCCGATTAGAGCGATTTTCATAGAATATATGTTAGAAGTCTATAGAGAAGGAGTGGTTTCAAAAGTTACATTTTTTCACAATTTATGTCAAAGAACTAAAAGTTATTGTTTGCCCTGGAAGGGCAAACAATAACTTTTGAAACCACTCCTTCTTTATTTAGGATTACAATAAGGTTTGTAATTTTTCCACCAATTGATCTACTTCTTCCAGAGTGTTTTTATGGCAAAAAGAAAAGCGAATAGCCTTGTAATCCGGGTCAGCCTGGATTGCTTTTAGCACATGAGAGCCTTGTTCTGCGCCACTACTGCAGGCACTGCCCCCTGAAGCTGCAATTCCCGCAATATCTAAACTGATGAGTAGCAAATCTGATTTGGGTGAAGGAGGAAAAGCTACGTTTAAGACGCGGAAGTGGCTATTCTCCGGAGAAATAAAGCGAACCCCTGGAATAGAATCTTGAAGCCGTTCCTTCATATAGGATTTTACCCGTTTCATTTGTTCGCTTCTTTCTTCAATTTCTTCATAAGCTAATTCAAGAGCTCTTCCAAGGCCCGAAATACCGTATAAGTTTTCGGTACCGGCACGCATATTGCGTTCCTGGGATCCTCCATCGATATAGGGCTTTAATTGATAATCACCATTAATGTAAACGAAGCCAATCCCCTTAGGTCCGTGAAATTTATGGCCAGAGCCAGAGAGGAAATCTACATTCAATTCAGATAAATTAATGGGATAATAGCCAACCGTTTGGACGGTGTCCGAATGAAAAAGGGATTCGTGTTCCTTGCAGAGGTTGCCGACAGCTTCTAGGTCAATCAAAGTGCCGATCTCATTATTAGCGTGCATAAGAGAAACCAAGGTCTTCTTTGTGCTTGCTTTCAACATTTGCTCTAAGGCGCTCAGATCTACATTGCCGAGGGAATCCACCGGGACATATTCTACTTCGGCAGACTTTTGGTTTGCCAAAGTATCTAAAGAGTGTAGTACACAGTGGTGTTCGGTTAGTGTACTTATAATGCGTTCCACCCCCAGGTCGCGAACGGCCCCTTTCAAGACCATATTGTTGGATTCGGTTCCTCCGGAAGTAAAGAAGATCTCTCCAAGAGAGGCATGTAAATTATTGGCTACGATTTTTCTAGCCTCCTCGATCAGTGTTCGGGAATGCCTTCCTTCCGCATGGATGGAAGAGGGATTTCCCACACATTCTTGCATGGTTGCCGCCATTTTTTCAATGACTCTGGGATCCATTGCTGTCGTAGCAGCATTATCAAAATATATTCGGTTAGACATGATATGTGAATTTTCTCTAGAACCATTCAGCCACTTTGGCTTGTTCAAAGCCAGGCTCATTTATGTGCATGAATTCGTTGGTATGGGGATTATAACGGTATTCATTTTCCCATTGTTTAAAGTTGGAAGCCACCTCTTCGATTGCATTCATAACAAAGTTCATTTCATCATTAGTCATGGTCGGGTGGATAGAAAGACGTACCCAGCCCGGTTTGGCGGAAAGGTCTCCGATATTGATGCGCTCGGTAATTTCATGTGAATACTCCGTGGATACTCCCAGGAGATAGTGTCCGTAAGTTCCGGCGCAGGAACATCCTCCACGAGTTTGTATACCGTAAAGATCATTAAGTAACTTAACGGCAAGATTGTAGTGCAGGTCTTTAATATAGAAAGAGATAATACCTAACCTGTTTTTGCGGTGTTGATCAGCTAGAATGTAAAGATTAGGGATTTTATCCATTTTTTTCCAAATAATTTCCAGCAGTTCATGTTCTCTTCGTAACATGTTAGCTACTCCCATTTGCTCTTTGAGTTGAATAGCCTTTGTTGCTCGCATAGTTTGAAGAAAACTTGGCGTACCACCATCTTCACGGGCCTCGATTTCTTCGCTGTAGCGGTGTTCTCCCCAGGGGTTCGTCCAATCAACAGTGCCACCACCCGGATTATCCGGGACGCGGTTGTGGTAGAGGGATTCGTTGAAGATTAGTATGCCTGAGGAGCCGGGACCACCCAGGAACTTATGGGGTGAAAAATAAATAGCATCCAGGTGTTGCAAAGGATGTTCCGGATGCATATTAATGTCGATATATGGTGCAGATGCGGCGAAATCTACGAAGCAGTAGCCTCCGTTTTCATGCATGATCTGAGCTATTTCATGATAAGGAGTGATGATGCCGGTTACATTTGAGCAAGAAGTTACTGCGGCGAATTTGTGTTTCCGGTTTTTGTATTTCCGGAGTACTTCATGGAGGCCATCAAACTTTACCAGACCTTCGGAAGTAGGAGGGATGATTTCAAGATCTGCAATGGTTTCAAGCCAGGAGGTTTGGTTAGAGTGGTGTTCCATGTGCGTACAGAAAATAACGGGCCTTTCTTCCTCGGGCAGATTAAGCTTATCCATGAATTTTTCATGGATACGGAGGCCGAGGATCCGTTGAAATTTATTTGCTACTCCGGTCATTCCGGAGTTGGAGGAAATCAATATATCTTTTTTCGTTGCCCCAACATGGTCTTTTATGACTTGGCGGGCCTTTTTATAAGCCATCGTCATTAAGTGGCCTGTTACATTGGTTTCGGTATGGGTGTTGGCTACAAACGGATAAATTTCATTTAAAAACAGCTCTTCGATGGGCCTGTACTGCCTTCCACTGGCAGTCCAGTCGGTATAGATAATTTTTTTGGTGCCAAAAGGAGTAGTAACGGTTTGGTCAATTCCGATAATATTTTTCCGGAATGGAGTAAAGTACGCTTCTGTGCTGGTCTTTTCTAGTCTCAATGTGTCCGTTGACATATGCAGGAATGGATTTATAGTGTTTCAATTGTAGTTGCTGTGTATTACCTTCGAGATGGCAAAAGATGTACACAGAGTGTACGTGAGCGGTCTCCGATAGGCAATTAACAATTATAGCAAATATCAAAGAATTTTTTTCTGTAATTTTAATAAATTCTTATTAATTATTTGTTTAAAATGCGTTCAGCCGTTTCTTGCGCTTGTTTAGCCAGTTCATTGGCTTTTTCTGCGGAACTCGCCTCGGTGTAGACGCGAATGATAGGTTCCGTATTAGATTTCCGAAGGTGTAACCAGCTATCAGGGAAGTCAATTTTAAGGCCATCGATGGTATTTTGAGGAAAATCCTTGTAGGTTTCGCTGAAACCTTTGAGCAAAGCTTCGATATTGATTTCAGGGGTAAGCTGGATTTTATTTTTCATAATGGTATAATCCGGGTAGGAAGCACGAATTTCAGAAGCTTTTTTTCCTTCTTTGGCCATGAAACTCAGAAAAAGAGCGATTCCGACCAAAGCATCTCTACCATAGTGCAGTTCAGGATAAATAATACCACCATTGCCTTCACCACCAATGACGGCTTCAGTGGCCTTCATTTGATTCACTACATTCACTTCTCCGACTGCAGAGGCAAAGTATTGCTGGCCGTGTTTTTCTGTTACATCTCTGAGGGATCGGGAAGACGAAAGGTTGGAAACAGTTGGTCCTTTTTTATTTTGCAGAACATAATCAGCTACAGCTACTAAGGTATATTCTTCACCAAAGATGCTACCATCTTCGGAGACGAAAGCCAGGCGGTCTACATCAGGATCAACGGCTATTCCAAGGTCGGCATTTTCGGCTTTCACCGTTTTGGCCAATTGGTCCAGATGTTGGGGCAGAGGCTCGGGATTATGGGCAAAATGACCATTCATTTCACCGTTTATGAGAATGGTTTCACACCCCAGTTTGCCCAGCAATGCGGGCACTGCTACTGCTCCGGTAGAGTTTACGGAGTCGACAACGATTCTTAATTTGCGTTGCGCTATGGCTGAATCGTGAACGATGGGAAGGTTTAGGATGTGTGCAATGTGCTTGTCCAGATAGCTTTCATCTTCCCTATAAGAGCCTAGCTGATCCACGGAGGCAAAGTTGAAGTCGAGTTTTTGGCTCATTTCAAGCACTTTTTGGCCTTCCTCACCGGAGATAAATTCTCCTTTTTCATTTAGAAGTTTCAAGGCGTTCCATTCCTTAGGGTTGTGACTGGCAGTGAGGATAATTCCGCCACCGGCATTTTCTTCTGGTACAGCCATTTCCACTGTAGGAGTCGTAGACAGGCCCAGGTCGACCACATCCATACCCAGAGCTATTAATGTATGACTGACCAACTGGGTCAGCATCGGGCCAGAGATACGTGCGTCTCTTCCAATAACGATTTTATTTTTTCCGCTAGATTGTTTTACCCACTGCCCGAAAGCGGCTGCAGATTCTACAATATCAATAGGAGTGAGATTGTCGCCTTTAGGGCCTCCTATAGTTCCCCTAAAACCTGAAATAGATTTTATTAGTGCCAAGGTGTTTCTTTTTTAGTTCCACACAATTTGTTAAGGGATCAGGAAAATAATACCCTACCTATTTTACTTGTCCTTTTTTCCTCAGGCTTTGTTGGAAAGCCTCGCCGTACCTTTGGGTCCCGAAGGCATTCGGGACAAGTTATGCCTACGTTTTCCGCCTAGCCTGAGAAAAAAATTACTTCGCAAAATTTGGGTAGCTTATTAATTGCCTAATCCCTAAAGAAAGTCTTTTTCAATGAATAACAGAACAAAGATAAGGAATTAACCCTAAGGTTCGCCTTTCGCTGCATCCTTTTGCTATCTTTGGCCCTGAAATAAGGTAATTAAATGAGGCTGCCAAATAAGTAATTCGTGCGGCTTAGGAAAAGTATTTTCTATTGAGGGGCGTTCTTTTTTTGAAATTTTTAGTAAAAGTTTCAGTTCTTTGACATAAATTGTGAGAAATGGAACTTCAAAATGATAAACCTTTCAGCCACAAGGGTATTCAAGGTGTATCATTTTGAAGTTCCACACAATTTGTCAAAGAACGAAAATTTCAAAAAAAAGAAAGCCCCTCAAAAAAGAAACTTTCCTGCCAGTCGCAACGAACCTACTTATGAGACAGCCTCATCTGGATGAAGTTTTAATAAATCTGCTACTTTTATGAGTGCTAACTGGTTTGAGGAGTGGTTCAATTCTGAATATTATCCCATTTTGTACAAAAATCGGGACGAGGAAGAGGCCGCGCGATTCATCAATGTCATATTAAATCATTTAGATCCTCAGCCTAAGGCTTGTATGTTAGATCTTGCCTGTGGTAAAGGACGTTATTCCGTACAGTTGGCCAACAAGGGGTATGGAGTTACAGGGCTGGATATTGCGGATGCCAATATTGAATATGCCCAACAGTTTGAACGGGAAAACCTCTCTTTCTTCAAGCATGATATGCGTTTGCCTTTTCGGGTAAATTACTTTGACTATATTTTTAATTTTTTTACCAGTTTTGGGTATTTTGAAACCTATGCAGATCATTTAAATACCATAAAAAATGTTCATATAGGCTTAAAACAAGGTGGAAAATTTGTATTAGATTTTTTTAATACTCATAAAGTTCTTTATAATTTGGTTCCCAAAGAGGAGAAAAGGGAAAATGGAATCGTCTTCCGTATTGAGCGCTTTGTAGAAGATGGTTATATCATCAAAAAGATTGAAGTTGATGATGGAGGGAAGCAACAGGTTTTCCGGGAAAAAGTGCGGGGATTTACATTGGAGGAACTGATTGCTTTGTTTGAGGAGGCAGGCTTACATATTCTTGATGTATTTGGGAACTACGACCTTGGAAATTATGAGACGCTTCATTCTGATCGATTGATTTTAATTGCAGGTAAATGATAGACTTACTTCAATGGGATGAGCAAGTATTTTACTGGATCAATAAAGAAAATTCGAATCCGATCCTTGATGGGATCATGCCCTATTGGCGTAGTAAATACTTTTGGCTGCCGCTTTATGTTTTTATTATCACTTTTGTGCTGATCAACTTTGAAAAGAATAAATACTTTTTTTTTGTTGCTCTTATCTTGACAGTAGCTACGGCTGATACGGTAAGTAGTAAAATCATAAAGCCGGCTGTTAATCGTATCAGGCCCTGTAATGATCTTGAAGTTCAGGAAAAAATGACTTTAAGGGTGCATTGTGGCGGGGGGAAAAGCTTTCCGTCTTCCCATGCCACCAACCACTTTGCGGTAGCTTTTTTTCTATCCTTGACCTTAGGAAAGTTCTTTAAATGGATTCGATTGCCTTTGATTTTATGGGCGGGAAGTATTGCCTATGGACAAGTCTACGTGGGCGTTCATTATCCTATCGATGTATTGGCAGGTACTTTATTAGGTATTCTTCTTGGAACCTTAATTGCGGTGCTCTATTTTTTATTTCCGCCACTCATAAAGTATGATAAAAGTTGAAGATCAGGATTTCTTTCTGCTTGAATTGTTAAAGTATCAAAAGCACCTTGAAACCAAAGAGGTAGAAGGGAAAAAATATTTATGGGACCCAGTCCGGAAACAATTCAATTTACTCCAAAAAGAGGAGTTAGTGCGTATCCTACTGATTTATTATCTTGTGGAGGAGAAGAATTTCCCTCTTGGGAGGATGGCGGTGGAGAAACAAATTGACTTTGTAAGCGAGCGAGGTAAAATGTCAAGGCGATTTGATCTACTCGTTTATTGTGCAAAAGGGAAGCCGTTATTTTTGGTTGAGTGCAAAGCTCCGAGCGTAGGGGTAGATGTAAAAACCTTAGAACAAGTATCCAAATATAACAACCGCGCTGTGCGCTCCAGATATATAATGATAACCGATGGAATGAAGGCGATGGTCGGTAAGGTTATTTTTGAAAATGAACAATTAATTTTTTTGAACGAAATACCTCTTTACGAAAAACTGGAAGATTAGACTTGTTCTATAGATGCTGGTGAGGTGCATTTCATTTTGTCGCTGCCGGCAAGAGAAGAGATTGTTTTTAGAGAGAGGCACACTGGCGCGTGCCTCTCTCTAAAGAAAACACTTTCTCAAGAACAGCGACAAAATGAAATACACCTCATCAAGCATCTACAGAACAAGTCAATTAAAGCAAAAAGTTCAACCATAAACATTATATGAATTCAGAAAGCATCTTAATTACCGGAGCAAATGGTCAGATAGGTACCGTTCTAGCTGATGCCTTGGAAGATACCTATGGTAAAACCAATGTAATTGCTACCGATATTCGCTCCGTGGATCACCCGGCTCATCGTTTCGAATTACTCGATGTTCTGGATAAAAAACATATGCTGGAGCTGTTGGGGGATAATAAGGTCACTCAGATTTACCATTTGGCGGCCATCTTATCTGCAAAAGGAGAGTCGGATCCAATTGGAACCTGGCACATAAATATGGATGGTTTTTTTAACATCCTGGAGTGTGCAAGAGAACTGAAGATCTCTAAAATATTTTTCCCCAGTTCAATCGCTGTTTTCGGTAGCCATACACCACGTACCAATACGCCTCAGGAAGCTTTTCTTTTTCCTGAAACCGTTTATGGTATTTCAAAAACAGCTGCCGAATATTGGTGTAATTATTACCATTTGCGTTATGGAATGGATATCCGTTCGGTGCGTTACCCGGGTATAATCGGCTATCAATCCCTACCTGGAGGGGGCACAACTGATTATGCTGTTGACATTTTTCATAAAGCTGTAAAAGGAGAGGTTTTTGAATGCTTTTTAAAACCAGATACCCGTCTTCCTATGTTATACATGCCAGATGCTATGCGTGCTACTTTGGAGCTTATGCAAGCTCCTCCGGAAAATATTAAGGTCCGCACATCTTACAATCTCGCAGGCATGAGCTTTACTCCCGCTGAACTTTATGAAGCTATAAAAATACACGTTCCGGATTTTCAAATTTCGTATAAGCCGGATTTCCGCCAGAAAATTGCCGAATCCTGGTCAGAATCCATCGATGAAACACCGGCAAGGGAGGATTGGAACTGGAAACAGGAATATGATATACACGCTATGACTAAGGATATGCTAAAAAACTTGAGTACTGAACTAAAAAAGTAAGAAGGTGGTTACGAGGCGCTGGCCAGCGCCTCGTAACCACCTTCTTACTTTTTTAGTTCTTTGACATAAATTGTGAAAAAATGGAACTTCAAAATGATAAGCCTTTCAGCCACAAGGGCATTCAAGGGGTATCATATTGAAGTTCCACACAATTTGTCAAAGAACGACTTTTTTATTCGAAATTTCCATAATATTATAAAACCTAAGCTTTTCGGAATATGTACAAAAATATAAAACCTGCCTTAGAGCACGAATTGCACGATATTCGGGATGCCGGCCTATATAAGGAGGAGCGCATCATCGTTACCCCTCAAGCAGCAGAAATTAAAACTACTGATGGTAAAGAAGTACTGAACTTCTGTGCCAATAATTATCTGGGGCTTTCGTCACATCCGGATGTTATTGATGCAGCCAAGGACGCTATAGATACCCACGGCTTCGGAATGTCTTCTGTTCGTTTTATCTGTGGAACCCAGGATATTCATAAGGAATTGGAAGAAAAGACTTCCAAGTTTCTCGGAATGGAAGACACTATTCTCTACGCCGCTGCCTTTGATGCTAACGGAGGACTTTTCGAGCCCCTGCTTACCAAAGAAGATGCCATTATTTCCGATGCTTTGAATCATGCTTCTATAATCGATGGTATCCGCCTTTGTAAAGCAGCTCGTTATCGTTACAACACCAACGATATGAATGACCTGGAGGAGAAATTGAAAGAAGCGCAGGGCGCTCGCCGACGCATGATCGCCACTGACGGAGTATTCTCTATGGATGGGACCATTGCACAATTAGATAAGATTTGTGACCTGGCCGAGAAGTACGATGCTATGGTAATGGTCGATGATTGCCACTCTACAGGCTTTATTGGAAAAACAGGCCGCGGTACACACGAGCATAACGATGTGATGGGCAGGGTAGACATCATCACCGGCACCTATGGCAAGGCCCTTGGCGGCGCATCCGGAGGTTTCACAGCATCTCGCAAAGAGATCGTGGACATTCTTCGCCAGCGTTCTCGTCCTTACTTGTTTTCCAATACGCTTGCTCCCTCCATTGTAGGGGCTTCCATCAAAGTGTTGGACATGCTAAGCGAGACTACTGAGCGCAGAGATAAACTGGAGGAGAATGCCAAGTACTTTAGAGCAAAAATGACCGAAGCGGGCTTTGATATCATTCCTGGTGTGCATCCTATTGTTCCGGTAATGCTATATGACGCCCCTCTTAGCCAGAAATTCGCGAATAGATTACTCGAAGAAGGTATTTATGTGATTGGTTTCTTTTATCCGGTAGTACCCAAAGGCAAGGCGCGCATCCGCGTGCAATTGTCGGCAGGCCATGAAAGAGAGCATCTGGATAAAGCCATTGCTGCTTTTACGAAAGTAGGTAAGGAGTTAGGAGTTATTTAAAGTGAGGTGAATAAACATGAGTCATCCCGAAAACTCGGGATGACTCATGTCTTGAAATAATTCTTAGCAAATTTTTGTTAATCAGAGTTTTATCTACTTTTTTCTTGATAAAAAAGTAGCAAAAAATCAAGGCTGTATTCA
>CAZHZT010000125.1:0-17474 GCA_964537285.1 uncultured Saprospiraceae bacterium
AGAAATTCAAAAAATCAAGGCTGTATTCAATTCTTAACGCTTTTTGAAAGGCTGGCAGCCTAAAATGAATAAACTCGCCGAGGCTCAAACAGTATTCATTTTTTAACGGCTGCCAGCCTTCCAAAAAGCTAAATTGAATAAGGCCGGTACTAGTGCATTCGTTTAAAGCATCTATTGTTAACTATTGTGACAACATGAAGTTTCTCAAAATTCGGGACGACTCGTGTTTCCAACCCAACTTCCCTGACTTGAGCAATAACTGCTTTCTTGGAATGTTAAAGAATTAAAATTTCTTAATAAAATATGAAATTTTCGCAATCCTTTTTTATCTTTACAGCGAACATTAGAAAGATCCATATTAAGCTGAAACATTATAGATATTTGCTATTGCACATTTAACTGATCCGTAGGCAAATATCGCGCAAAAAAATCCCTAAGAAGAGCATGTCCATATTGCGTAACGTGATATGACATGCTCTTTTTTTGTTTTTTTGCAACGTAGAAGCTGATGATTAAAAAATTTACACTCTTATTTATTGCGACTTTAGGTTTTCTTCAAATTTCCTTAGCCTCCTCCGCTGATGAAGCGCTGACGAAAGCCAGCATCGCATTCTACTCTGAGCATCTCAACCTTGCTTACGATCCAGCGATGGTCCTTCCAAAGCTAGACGAGCTTTCGCCAGAAAACATGATCGACTTCTTCCAATCAATGGATCAGCAACCTTTTGAAGCGCTATTAAATAATTTACTTCAACAAAAACATCGCCTTCAACTCAACGATTGGCTATTCTTTGAACTACTCCAAGTAACACTTGATAACATCTATATCAATCAAAACAAAACGGAAAAAACACTTCTCTCTTGGTTCCTATTGTCTAAAAGTGGTTATAATACCCGAATCACTTACTCTGACGAGGAGGCCTTTGTTTATGCCTACACCGAGGAAGATATTTATGAAACCCCAATTATTGAAGATGAAAACCTTCGGTTCGTAAACTTGACAGCATTATCCTCCAAAACGCCTCAGAAAACAGGGGCAGTCAGATTACTGAACTTTAACACCGGTGCTTCAGGAAAGAGCTTTACCTTCGACCTTTCAACTCTTCCGGCATTTCCTTCAAAAATCATTTCCAAAACAGTTTCTTTTACCTGTAGAAATGAGACCTATAAAATCATCGTAAAGACGGATGCAAATCTGAAAAATCTGATGAAGGATTATCCTGCTATCGATGAACGGAAATACCTGGAAGTGCCTCTTTCTTCTGCACTAAAAAACTCTCTATTACCACAAATCAGAGCTATCGTTAAAGATAAAAGTACGAAGGAAGCACTTGAAATCATTGCGGCCTTTACTCGCTCTGCATTTCAATATAAAGAGGATAAAGCGCAGTTCGGAATGAGTAAGCCCATGATCCCGGAAGAAGTCTTTTTGTATGACTACTCTGATTGTGAAGACCGCGCTGCACTATTTCACTGTATTGTTAAATATGTACTCAATCTACCTATGATCACGATTGCTTATCCTGACCACCTTTCTATCGCCGTAGCAACAGAAACTCCATTAAGCAGGCAGGCAATACCTTTCAATGGGAAGCACTACTTTATATGCGATCCTACCGGCCCGGCCAATTCTACTCAAATCGGTTTGCCTCCATCAGGCTACGAGCGCAAACCTTTCGAAATTATTTGGGCAACTGAATAATTTTTTCTACCATAAATGATCGGATTTATTAACTGATTATTTATTCTTTTCTACATTTGCGATTAAAAGTAATTTTTTTTAGTTTCTCAGAAACATTCTTTTTTCGTTATCGTTGTTTAAAAGAATTTTTTAAAGAACAACTCTTATGTACTGGACATTAGAACTTGCTAGTCATCTTGAGGATGCCCCTTGGCCTGCCACTAGAGATGAACTAATTGATTACGCTATTCGCTCAGGTGCCCCTCTCGAGGTTATAGAAAACCTCCAACAAATGGAGGATGAGGGAGAATCTTACGAAAACATTGAGGAAGTCTGGCCCGAATATCCGCGTAAAGATGATTTCCTCTTCAATGAAGATGAATATTGAGCGAATTTCCTTCTTTTGCCTTTGGATGCCTGAAGAAAAGCGAAGAACAATAAAACTGAGTCATCCCGAAAATTCGGGATGACTCATATTTTATTTAATTTCAAAGAATACAGATAGCGTGAAAAAAATAATTATCGCCATAGATGGTTTTGCGGGTTGTGGCAAGAGTACGCTTGCCAAGTTACTGGCTAAACAGCTCGACTATATCTATGTCGATACAGGAGCTATGTACCGTGCTGTTACGTATTTTTTTCTGAAACACAGGGTTGCTTTTAATTCAATCCCTGATGTTGAAGAGGCTCTAAGGAAAATTAATATCTCTTTTATCAATCAAAATGGGCTGAACAGAACCTTTCTTAATGGAAAAGATGTTGAAGAGGCTATACGTAGCCTTGAAATTTCTCAATCTGTAAGTAAAGTAGCCGCAATACCGATTGTGCGAAAAGCTATGGTCGCTCAGCAACAAGAAATGGGAAAGACCAAAGGGGTGGTCATGGATGGCCGCGACATAGGCACCGTAGTCTTTCCAGAAGCTGAACTAAAACTATTTCTTACTGCTGATTTCCCCATTCGTACGCAGCGTCGCTTCGAAGAACTGAAAGACAAGCAAAAAGGAATTAATTATGAAAAAGTAGCTGAAAACCTTTCACAAAGAGACCATATCGATTCCACCCGCGCAGATAGCCCCTTAAAAAAAGCCGATGATGCCCTTGAAATCGATAATTCTCATCTTACCACCAACGAATTGGTGGAAAAAGCAATGGAATTGGTTAGGACTGTTGCTCTTCAATAAAGATAAAAAGAAATGAGCTTGTCTCCTCAATAATCTGTGTGGGTGGCAAGCCACCCACACAGATTATTGAGGAGACAAGCTCATTTCTTTTTATCTTATCAGTGTAATATCTCCGCTAGCTTGCCCCCTCTCTCCATTGGGACATAAAAATTCAATCAGGTACACAAACACATCCGTGGGCATATCTTTACCTTTGAAAGTACCATCCCAGCGTGCATCTCTACCCGTAGATTCAAAGACCAATTCCCCCCAACGATCAAAAATCAAGAAACTGGTAATTTCTTCGGCACCATCCTTATTGACAATTTCAAAATGATCATTGACGCCGTCGCCATTAGGTGTGAACACATTAGGAATCAGCAAACGCTCTTCGTTACAAACCACTATAATATTTATAGTAATGGAAGCCGTATCCACACATCCAAAAGGATCCGTTACTGTAATCAAATAGGTGGTTGTCTCTGTGGGAGAAGCAATCGGCTCCAGGCAATCATCGCAACTTAATGTTTCCGAGGGTATCCATTCTACCTCAGGAACTCCGGGAACATTGGTATTGACATCAATTTCATACGATTGCCCTAACTCCAGAGTCGTATCAGCTGAAACAATTACGCTCCAGTCAACCGGCTCAACAACATCAACGGCCATGCTGTAAATGCATCCAAGAGAATCCTGGGCAAAGACGTCGTAAACTCCTGCTGAAAGGTTTGAAAAAACTGTATCCGCAGTAAAATTAGACCCATCTAGGCTAAACAACAAATTGTTACCACCACTAAAGGCAGTAATTTCTCCATCTGAAAGCCCCGCGCAAGAAATATCCTGAGCATCAAGGAACCAGTCAGGTGAAAGAACCAGCCCAACTTCTACAGATGTCTCTATGGAACAGCCGTCAGCGTCGGTAACGGTAAGGGTATAATTTCCTTCAGAAATATCAATTACTTCCGGCCCTGTTTCTCCCGGAATACTCCAGGCATATTGATATGGAGGTACACCTCCGGCTACATCAGTTGTGATAGAACCGCTAGCAGACTCTGCACAGGATGGAGTTGAAGATATGTCAATCAAGATTGCTGCACCTACATTCAAAGTAATGTAAGAAGTAGAATCACATCCATTATCTACTGATGGTTCTGTTTGACTATATACGCCTAGTTCCGTTTCAAAATTACCAAAAATCAATGCCGAATCTCCTGCACAAATATTTATTTCTTCGAATGTAGCGAAGGTATCCAAAGGAATTACGTTCACAATTACAAAAGAATCGCATCCGCTACTTGCCTGAAACTGGAAGGACTGTGTTTCTCCGGGCGGAATAGGTATGCCTATGTAATCAAAAACATTGCCCAGACATACCGGAGTGTCAATAAGCGTTGTGTCCACAGGTAAGACAGTCAGATCCAATGCAGTAACACTGTCACAACCATTGCTTAAAGTCACGGTATCTTCTACCATTATCGATTCATTGTACGTTACCCCACCAAAAGTGAAGGACTCTCCCTCACAAATAGAAGTATCAATGCTAACAAAAGCTCCCAGCACTCTCATCACTTTTATGGTATCCACGCTAAAACAGCCGTCAAAAGTACTCGCAATGACTACATAAGTCACCGAATCAGGTGGATTGGATACAACAGTAGGACAAGTATCGCAATCCAGAAAATCAGAAGGTATCCATTGATATTCATCAAACCCATCGATGGAAATCAGGGCACTGTCGCTTCCACATAGGAAAATATCAGGCCCCAGATCAAGCACTGTAGTACTATCAAGGCCAACCACAATAGTATCCGTCTTTACACTACAACCATCTTCAACCTCTACCCAATAAGTGCCTGGTTCAAAAACGGTGTAGGTCGAATCCGATGAACCATCCTGCCATTTGTAGTATTTAAACCCGCTGCCTGCATTTAATACTGCGACCCCATTATCACAAATGACAATATCGGGTTCAAGATCGAGTTCAATAGCAGGTTCTTCTACCAGGAAGCTATCGATATTGTTTAAGTAATTACATTCCAATAACTCAGTTGGTGGAAAATCCGTTTCCAAATCGAAAGGAGTAGATAGAGAACCATCATCGTTAATAACACCAAAAACAGGTGTAAAATAAAGAGGAGGCAGGTTTTGAACAATCGATAAGCAACTATCCTTAGGTATAGCAACAGGAAGAGGTACGGTAAACAAATCCAAAGCAGGCCCCGCTGTCGGATCTCCGTTATAGACGGTAAGAGGAGTACCTGCCGGAATTGGGTTATCTCCTTCGTTGCAGACCTGAACTTCCACCAAAAGGCTACTCACGGTACAATCAATAACATCAATGCTAAGCACCGCATCCGGAACTTTAAACTCCGGATCTGCATATTGAACCAAGAAGTTATTCATTTCAATGCTGTCACCAACAATGTGGTGCTGCTGTTGCTGAATAGGTATGCTCAAATCATCATTGATATTAACATTAAAATAAGAAAGCTGATTCCAAACGGGGCGGGCGCTCACCCATGGGGTCACTCCTGAACGGTAAGCTCGCAGCTCGGTACCACACCCACAAAGTACTTCCGTTTGTCCATCCAGATCTACATCTACGGTAACGGGGTACTCTACCCCTGTTCCTGAAGTACATGGAATTTGAGAAAGTACGACTCCGGTAGAACCCTCAATAACGACGAGGTTATTTTGTGTTCTGTAGACAACTTCGTATTCGCCATCACTATTGAAGTCAAAGACCGTACTTCCCGTTCTCCCTGAATTATCTGTTGTTGAAATATTCCAAAGTGTACTTAGGTTTGTTCCATTTTGTTCAAACACCCAGTAATTATTGGGGCTGGCGATCCCAATCTCAGGTAAGCCATCTCCATCAAAATCCGCAACATTGGGCAGAGAAATGCTTTTTTCGGCAGAAGTAGAAATAGAAGGAGAAGTGGCTATTATTCCGGTTGTTTGGCCATCCCATACATATACATATACCTGACCTGGTGCAGCAGCAGCCCCTGAAACGATTACGTCCAAATCACCATCTTTATCGAAATCGGCTATCGAAGTAGGGCCATCCCCTTCATTAAGTTCTATTTCAACAGAGATCTGGTTATTAGCAGAATTTGCCGGATCAATGTGAACGGAATAGATTTGATTTCCAGCTACCAGTTCGAGCCCTTCGCAATTTGGGCAAAACCCATCTGGCAAGATGTCAACAGCAACAGTGAACCCCTGCCGGTCTGGAGTAATTCCTGTCAAACTGGACCCTATTGCATTGGCAGCACCTCCTGCTAATAACAGTTCTCCGGTCAGTCCATCAAATATCTGATTGAGCAGGTACACCTCCCCTACTCCATCTCCATTGAAATCAGCAAGATTACAAGACCAGGCTTCATTGCCATTGTTATAACCTGCCGGAACATCAGAAACCCATTTTTGTACATAATTACTTCCATCATATTCATAACAGAATAATTTCCGGCGATCAGCAGCCGCATTACTTTCTGTGCTAGCCTGAATAACTATTTCTCCAAACCCATTCCCGTCAAGGTCGCCAATAGCTACCCCGCCATTGAAGTAAAACATGTAAGGAGTAATGATAACGTCCTCTACCGCTCCCGTTTGTCCATCATAGACGATTAAATCCTTATTAGCCAAAACCAGATTGGAATGTGGTCCTTTTCTGGCAATTACCTCAGGAATACCATCATTATCCACATCTCCCACAATAGGGACGCCGTACTCGTGATAACTTTCTCCCGTAGCGGCCCATTCCAGAACCATATCAAACGGCCCAATGATCGAGTCCGCCAGACAAGCATCCGGACAGGTGTTGAAGTAGAACTCATCGCAATCTTCGCAACAATCCGGATCATAACAATCGACCAGCCCGTCGCCATCATCGTCAATTCCATTGCCACAAATTTCTGAGGAATCACAAGAAATGAGCTCTACATAAATACTATCAGACTCCATGCATCCGCCCAGAGTGATGGTAACGGCGTATAACCCATCTGTATCCACAAGAATAGAAGGCCCGGTATCACCGGTATTCCACTCATATTCCGCTTGAGGAACCACCTCATTGACGGATAATTCCCCCCCGGAGCAAAGAGAAAGACTGTCATCTACAATATTTAAAGCGAAATAATCTTCAAAAACATTATTAAGAGCCGTATTAAGCGTTCCACTATTGGCATCAACATGTTCTATACCTGTTTCTATGAAGTTGTTAAAAAAGGCAGAATTACTAATCGTCACAGAAGCGGTAGTTGTATTGCTCAGAACATCTCCACGAGTGAGAAAAACAGCCCCGCCTTCGGATTGATCGACAAAATTAGCCCCATCTTCCGTAGTAGCTGAATTTCCGACAAAAATACAATTATCAATAAAATATTGGTGGCCAGGCCCGGCGGCATTATAAGTATCGTAAAAAAGCACTGCACCACCAGCATTCCGATCATGATTCAAATCACCACTATCTGAATTGGTACTGAAAACGGAATTTTCACAGAAGTAAGAATTCAGTATTTGAGCAGAATCCAGGTTGATTGCGTAAACTGCTCCGCCATGTCCCCCGTTGTCTCGTTGATCGCAGGCATTGCTAATGAATGCACAACCATCAATATACAGAGAGGCGGCTGTAGCAGCAGGGGCTGCGTTGCCCAGCCTGCCATTTACGTATACAGCAGCCCCGCTGGCGGAGCGTCCATTGTTATTTGCAGTAGAAGGATCATCGAGAAAGTTATTCTCAAAACGACAATCCCGAATATCAACATTTAATTGCGAATTATTTTTATTTAACAATTGAATACCTGCTCCAAAAGCATTAAAAACGCTTCCACACAAACCTGCCTCATAATAGCAGTTTTGAATGGTCAAATGAGCAAAGTTCATCGACATATTAGTGTTTATGCCATTTTCAGGGGAAGAATCTACACAAGAACTATTTACGTAATAATGTTGGAAACCCCTTCTTTCGTTTTGGCCGTCAATAATTACCGGGCCATTATCTTCTACTCCAAAGAAAGTCACCGAATAGTTCTGCGGGATACGGGCAATAGGAGTTAAAGGATCCGTGCCTGAAGGAAGGCTGTAGGTTCCGCTCAGGATAAACACCGTATCTCCGGGGCATACTATGCTATCGAGTGCATACTGGATCGTATTACAAGGACTTCCAGGCGCACCACAACCCGGAGCATCAACACCTATATCATTACTTACATAAGCATTGCCAATACACCCAATCACCACCACATTGATTATTTGAGTAATGGTGCAATTGGGATCTCCGTTCGACGCTGTAAGGCTAACCTCATAGCTCCCCCCAGAGGCAAAATTGTAGGAGAAGTTCTGCATATTGGATTCCACTACCCCATTCACGGCCCACTCAAAAGTAGTAGCTCCCGTGGTGGTGTTAATAAAATCCAGGCTTTCGCCTTCGTCGATCAAGGTATCGCCAGGTGTAACTGAGAGCGCAATTGGATTTGGGCAGGGATCCATACAAGCATCCGAATCAAGCAAGCTTGATCGAATGCCATTTATAAAGAAAGTCATTCGATCCGTCTGCCCTTGAGTAAAAGCGGAGTAACAATTATAATCGCCATAATCCATATAGTTCCAGAACATGTCATCCTGATCAGAAGGGAAGCCGGAATTGGCATCTGTACTACAACTATTCACATTTCCATTACAAGGTACCGGAGCTGTGGTTTGATCTGGAGGCGTATCACAGACCCGGTCTCCATCCACCAGACAATCGTTATTGGTACAACCTCCCTGAAATGTATGGTAAAGCCCAAGGTAATGCCCCATTTCATGAATAGGAATGGTAGATTGAGCCTGGCTGCTCCCAAACCATTGAGCCTCCACCATAATTCCATCCTCAGGTTGTCCGTAAGAAGTAGGAAAAAAGGCGTATCCTGCTACTCCGCAACCAATACTTGCAGAGCAAATCTCCCTTACCAGCCAAATATTTATGTACTGAGTAGGATCCCAACGGTTTAAATCTTTTACTGTAATATCATCGGTTTCCAGAACCATTTCAGTGAGTGAAGAAACATCTCTGGTAATGCCCGTCGTAGGCTTACCCTCCGGATCTCTTTTAGCCAGACAAAATTCAATTTGTGTATTGACACCCGTACCTTGATCATAATACCCCATATTGACAAAAGCCTCGTTAAGGTGATCAATACCTTGTAATACCTGAGCATCCGAAATATTTTCATTGCCGTTATTATGAATGATGTGCACCACTACCGGAAGCGTATAATCGGCAGCCAGTGATTCACTTTCATGATTATGCTGATGAATAAAATCAGCATACTGTTTTTCTAAAGACTCGTGTAGCTGTTTATAAGCTGGATTATGAGTCATCTGTTGGTTATGCAGCCAATCAATCGCACAGTAAGGGTTTTCAGTAATTTCATTATAAGTTGGAGTATCCAGCTCGGAAGTAATTGGAATAGCAAAGTGTTGGAATAAATAGAATGCAGGGAATGAAACAGTGATAATAAAAAAGGTTTTTAGTAATGTGTGCATCATTAATGAAACGTTTGTTATTAATTAATATGGGGCATGTTAAGTGTAAAAATTGACTTACAGCATCTGTTATTAGCTATTGTGACAACATGAAGTTCCTTAAAATTCGGGATGACTCATGTTTAAGCGCTTTCTAAATTAATTTCGACCAAATAAAATCATCTAGAACCTTTCTACTAAATTAATCGAATTTCTATAACTAAAAAACCCTGCCAAGATAGTATTTGCTGCCTGAGAAAAAATATTATTTTGAGATGGTTTAATAAATCAGCTACAGAACAAAATGACTTAAATATTTAACCAGCGATTTTTAGTTAAAAACAACCCATACCTCATGCAAAAATCTACTCTGATTCTTTGGTGTTTCTTTTTAATCACTGCTTTTACGGCATGCAATGATGATGAGGAAGAACAAACCACTTCTCCGATTCTTGACAAATTGGAAGCCATTCTCGATGAGCTGGCAACAAGGTTCCAGCAAATGCCCGAAGCGCAGGTTTCTATTAGTCGCGACCAAAGCGTGCTTGCCCAGTATATTAATCAAACAGACAAATACCCGCACTCTATCCTTGGGGATGAGCTTGAAGCTACCGGACTGGTAGCCGTCTACGACGAACAATTCTATACCTTAGAGCTCTCTGAAAATTATGTATTCGAGGACATTCGCCCTCGCCTGTACGATGTCGATAGAGATGGCATGCTTGAAATTATCTGTATCCGAACGGAAGTCAACGGTGGAGCAGGAATTGTAATATATAAATTGCTGCAGGAGCAATTAAAAGAATTCGCCTTTGTACCGGTGATCGGAAAGCGCTTCCGCTGGTTGAACATTGCCGCTATTGATGATCTGGATAATGATGGTACCGTAGAACTGGCCTGGATAGAAACACCACACATCGGAGGCAAACTCAAAGTAGCCAAAATTGAAGCCGGTGAAATGGAAATTCTCGATCAAGCTTCACTATACAGCAACCATGGGGTTGGGAAAACCAACCTCTGCCTTTCAGTAGTTACAGAGGCAAACGGCTCTAAATTACTTTATGTTCCCAATCAATTGCGCAATAAAATAGTAGGTTTCTCGCTGATCAATAATACATTGTCCATTCAGGAAGAGATTGAAGGTGAAGTCAATTTTTCCATTCCATTAGAGCAACAGTATGACTTTGAAAATATCGTAAGGGAAGAAGATAATTGTATTTATATAGATTAAATACTCGACCTAGCTAAAGGCTCAATGCCGTCAATATAAGCTCTTTATAACCCGGCCGGTTTAGCCCCTTTGTTATGGGCTAAAGCCATGATAAACCTTAGCACTATACCTGGCGCTAAAGCGCCAGGCAAAGAAAAAGCTTAATTTGATGACATTGAGTTAAAGCCTCCCAAAGGCGTTCGGGACAAGTTACGCCTGCTTTTTTGCCTTGCCTAAAATAAAATTTGGCCAATTCCCCTCCATCAGCACGGGCGCATTTCATTTTGTCGAAATTAATTTGGGAAGCCCTCAAAGCTGGCCTAACGGCCAGCTTTGAGGGCTTCCCAAATTAATTTCGACAAAATGAAATCATCTAGAACCATCCATTTAATCCTGCTCAATCCGAGTATTAAAAAAAAATATCCGCCCTTCCACAATAAGCACAAAATTCAGGCGTATAATTTTTAACTTTATTTTTTAAAGTACTTTATCAAAACACATAAAATGAACGCTTCACTAAACCTTCTGTTCCAAAATGTCTATATAAAAACAGGCATAAGTTTTCTAGTTGTTTCTTTTTTGATATTCGCGGGGACCATGAATGTGTACCGCACAAATAATGATCTTTATACATCCATTTTTTTCATAAACTACTTACTGGTTTTTTTCTATTTCCTGGTAACCTTAGTGAAAAACAAGCAAGAAACCGGGCGTACTTTCAGATTCTCTAATTACACCCAAAATATTATTTTACTTCAGCTTTTCAATATAAGTGCCTATGCCCTGAACCGCAGCATACCCGTATTTGATATTTCGGCCCCTTGGGTGATTGGCTTTTTATTATTGTCCAATGGTTTATTGATAATTCATGCGTTCAGACAAAGCTACTCCAATACCTGGCTAAGTCATCTCATCGTTGCGGTTGCGAATCTGGGCATATTATTCCACTTTTACGAGAGCATTTATGTTATGCCTGTTTATCCGTATGGGGTAATAGGGTTTTGGCTTTTTGGCATCCCCTTGCATATTTTTGTTCCGCCCTTATATTTAGTCACTTTTATTTTAGTGGTTCGAAAATTTTTAAAAAAATCACCACAATTCTGGGCAACCACTGCTATAACATGGGTAGTAAGCCTGGGAATTATCACCTATGTTTGCTTTCGCTTCCAGCATATCAATCAAGTAGCCGCAGAAAGCTTTCATTATTCTCAAAGGCCCTACGAGGATGCAAGCCTGCCTGCCTGGGTTAAAGTAAGCCAAAAACTATCCAATGACTGGGTCACAGAAAGGGCGATGAAATGCGGCATAGAATACGCTGATGGGACTACTCTATTTTCATTCAACGGATTCAGGTTAAATGAACGGATCAAGCACGACCCTCTGGTTGTGATTGCATCTTTTTTTTCGAATAGCCTGGATATACCTTTCAGAGATAGAGTCAAAATCGTACGCTATCTTTTCGATGGTCGACATAAAACTGAGCGAAAGCTGTGGAGCGGAGAGAATTTATCCACTTCGGATATAGTCACCAATGTTCAATTATTTCCACAATACCGATTGGCTTACACTGAAAAAACGTTCAAAATCAAAAATGCCAATATCGGAAGATCCCGGAATCAGCAAGAGGCATTGTACACTTTCTATTTACCAGAAGCCTCTGTAGTGACTTCCGCTGCTCTTTGGGTAAATGGAGAAGAAAGACCTGCGTACCTAACTACAAAAGCAAAGGCAGATAGCGCTTACAAAACCATTGTTGGTGTAGAGGTGCGAGATCCACTATTAATTCACTGGCAGGAAGGTAATCGAGTCACTGCTCGTATTTTTCCATGCACCCCGACAGAAGACAGCCAGTTCAAAATTGGGGTTACCACTCCATTGAAAAAGCAAGGAGATCGGCTGGTGTATGAAAATATCGATTTCGAGGGGCCTTACTGGAAAGGTGCAAAGGAAAGTATCAATGTGGTCACTGAAGGGCCACTAGAAAATATTTCTACCCCCTATTCCTTCAAAGGAGATGGTCTGAATTACACTTATTTTGGCCGTTATAAATCGGATTGGTACCTCGAATTTGATGAAGTGCCTTTGGCGCAGGATTATTTCAGTTTTAATGGTAAATCTTATCAATTGAGTCCGATTGAAAATAAGGACCTTCCCTTTGAAGCCGGAAAGGTCTATTTGAACATTGATCGCTCCTGGGATAAGAAGACGTTTAATGCTTTATGGGAAGCAATAAAAGACAAAGAAGTGTTTGTCTTTTCCAACAATCGATTAGCTTCTGTGACAGAATCCAATCGTAAGGCATTATTCAGACAATTAAGACGTCAGCGCTTTCATCTCTTTCCTTTTCACAAAATCGATGCATCAGATCAAGTATTAGTCATTACTAAAGGAGAAAAACTAACCCCTACCCTGAGTGATATAAAGGAGTCCGCGTTCAATCAAACGTTGAGTACCTTTTTTAAAGAAAAAGATTATCCTGTCAAAGTATATAATATGGGAGATGGCCTTTCTCCCTATTTGAAAACGCTGAAGGAGTTCCGTTCGATACAATTGGTCAATGGCTCTTTAGACAACCTTCTAAGTCATTTACGATCCGGTACTTTTCCTTCCCATGAGGAAAGTGATGCCCGGATTTTAAACCAATACGCTGGTTTTCAAATGAGCGAAACTATAGGTACTCCTGATAATTCATCTACTGCCCCTGATCATCTCATGCGCCTTTTTATCTACAACAAAATTCTGAGAAAGGTAGGAAAAAATCATTTTTATCAAAAGGCCCTGGAAGAAGAATGGATCGCAGCTGCTCAGGAAGCCCATGTACTTACTCCGGTTTCAAGTTTGATTGTGCTGGAAACGCAGAAAGATTATGATCGATTTGATATAAAAAAGAGTAAAAACAGCCTTCAAAATGCATCTATTAAAAATTCGGGTGCAGTACCCGAACCTCACGAGTGGTTGTTGATCATTCTGGCTATCTTTGCGACCATAATACTATATTTAAAAGGATCCAGGAAAGCTAAGTCGTCAATTTAAAAAGCGAAGATGTTTAATCAATTCAGTTCTTTGACATAATTGTGGAAAATGGAACTTCAAAATGATAACCCTTTCAGCCACAAGGGCATTCAAGGGTTATCATTTTGAAGTTCCACACAATTTGTCAAAGAACGATCAATTCAGTTCTTTAGGGCAATGAACTACTTTTCAAATAAATACAACCCATAAATAAGCTTTATGAAAGCCTTATTAATAAAAATAAGCCTGTTAATTTGTCCGGCACTCATTTTCTGGGGGTTTAATGCTCAAAACATCCCATTAGGTTTTTCACTGCAACTGGGCCTGTTACTATTTCCTTTCGTCATCAGGGTACGGGAAAAGCCTGGCGGATATCGTTACGCTCTATTGGCAGCCATTAGTGGCGGAATCTTATTATTTTTCCGATCAAGCAGTCTATACTATTTGTCAAGTATTTTTATAGCACTATTTATCCTTGAACAATGGTGGGGAAAGCTCAACAACTTGCCCATATTATTACTTTTGGCTATTTCACCGCTCTCAAGTAATATTGTATACACCTGGAGTTTTCCAATACGCATTCAGTTGAGCCAGCTGGCGAGCCAAACCCTACAGGCAGTCAAAATGAATGTGGAGGCAGAAGGAAATATGATCTACCTTGATGGACAAAGTTTTTCTGTTGACCCTGCCTGCGTAGGTTTGAAAATGATGATCGTTTCCTTTGTGTTGGGATTGGTAATAATGGCTTTTTTTGAAAAAAAATATCGCTACAACTTGAAGTTTTATGAGGCAGGGATATTATTACTTAGCATTTTTGCCGGGGCGATAATCTCTAATTTCATTCGATTGTTAACCTTAATAATTTTCCAGATATCGCCCGACAATCCGATGCATGATTTGGTAGGTTTGTTGAGTTTAGGGCTATATGTTCTACTTCCTTTCTATTTCATTGTAAAATACATTTTTGAGAAAAAGCGCTTAAAGGAAAACTGGATCGCACCTTTTTCACCGCATTTATTGAAATTTCCTTCCGTTCCTGCCTGGGCAGCCCCCACCCTGGTCTTTTTGCTCTTTTTACAAGTACTTAATGGAAGGCAGTTTTTAGAATTACCTGCTATAGATCACCAGGCACTCCAAACTATAAAAATAAAAGATTTCAATAATGAGTTAACGGATAAAGGTATTTTGAAGTTCCATAATGAAGAAGCGCTTGTATATGTGAAACCTCCTGTAAAAGCCTTTCAGGGCAGCCATGATCCGCGTATTTGCTGGGAAGGTAGTGGTTATCAATTTTCAAAAGTTCAAATTGAGCAAATTGGTGGAAGATTGGTTTATACTGCTTTGCTAAACAAAGGCAAAGATCAGATATTTTCGGCTTGGTGGTATGCTAACGGGGATATGGAAACGCCTTATGAATGGGCTTGGCGTTGGGAGAATTTGAAGGGTGGCAAGCCTTTTTATTTGATAAATGTTAGTTTTGAAGACAGGGAAAAATTAGTGGAATGGATAAAGCAGGATAATGTCAGGATGTAGTTCGACCTCCGCAACGAAGGCTTCAGCCTTCGCCGAACGTCATTTTTTATGGAAAAGGATACTAGCCAGACAATGATAATCCGTAAAATCCACTCTACGCTAATTCCGTTAGGAAGTTTTAATTACTCAAGCATTCAAATTGATGAAACACCTTAGCTATCTATTTTACTTACTTCTCCTTTTATCGTGCAAGCCTTCCACGCCTCCACCTACAGTCCTGACTGTAGCTAGTGGCAGAGTAGAACGACTAGAAAACTTTTCTTCGAAATTCGTCACTCCGAGAAACATTGACATTTGGCTCCCCGAAAACTACAACAGTGAAGCATCCTACTCCGTTTTGTATATGCAAGATGGCCAAATGTTGTATGATTCTACTACGACATGGAACAAACAAGAATGGAAAGTAGATGAAACCGTATCAAAGCTCATTAATGAAAGCATCATCAAGCCTGTCATTGTAGTGGGTATTTGGAATGCCGGTGAAAATCGTCGGTCGGAGTATTTTCCTCAAAGGGTATTTGAAAGTTTACCCGACACCTTTCAGGAAAGACTTTATCAAAATAAAGATAAAAACCAACCACCTCTTTTCGCCTCGAAAGTATATTCTGATAGCTATTTAAAGTTTCTGGTGACGGAACTCAAGCCTTATATTGACCAACATTACTCCACAAAAACCGATAAAGAAAATACTATTATTATGGGATCCAGTATGGGGGGCCTGATTTCCTGCTATGCCGTTTGTGAATATCCCGAGATATTTGGAGGTGCCGGCTGTATTTCTACCCATTGGATTGGCATCTATGATGCTGAAAACAACCCCATTCCCGATGCTTTTCTCGATTATCTGTATGAATATTTCCCCGAACCCGGGGGCCATAAGTTTTATTTTGACTATGGCACCCGCACCTTGGATTCCCTTTATGAACCCCATCAAATGCGGGTCGACTCCCTCATTAGTACCAAAGGCTACGATAGCGACAACTGGAAGACCTCCAAATATCCCGATGCAGATCACTCAGAAAAATCCTGGCAAAGACGATTACATATACCATTAAGATTTCTTCTTGAAGAACTTTAGAGGGTTTAGGGTTTTGAAGGCCAGGAATAGTTAATTTTGCCCTTCAAAATTTTATCTTATTTAGGTTACAGTTAACGTTCTAAATCCATTAATCTTTATCAAAAAGCTTGACATCATATACGAAAATGAATTGCTCGTTGCGGTCAATAAGCCACACGGCCTATTGGTTCACCGAACTCGTATAGCCCTGGATGCTGAAGAGTTTGCTCTTCAGATCTTGCGCGATCAGATTGGGCAACGGGTATATCCTACGCATCGATTGGATAGAAAGACTTCAGGCGTATTATTATTTGCTAAAGATGAAGCAACCAATGCGCAAGTGCAGCAACTTTTCAGGGAACGGAAGGTCAAAAAAATTTATACCGCGATTGTCAGAGGTTTTGCACCTGAGGCAGGACTAATAGACTATCCTTTAGGGGAAAAAGATAAAATCCAGGAGGCCCAAACCCGGTTTCGCCGTATTCAAACCTTCGAAATTCCGGTTCCTTTCGGAAAATTTGAAACTTCCCGGTATAGCCTGGTCGAATTGTACCCCTTCACAGGGCGTTTTCACCAAATCAGAAAACATATGGCCCACATTTTCCACCCGATTATCGGTGATCGTCCTCATGGCTGCAATAAGCAAAATAAGCTTTGGAAGGAAAAATTTGGTATGATGACCATGTTATTACATGCTGAGCAGCTAGAATTTGAATTTAGGGAAGGGGAATTAATTTGTATTGGAGCTCCAAAACAGGAAGAATTTGAAGGCGTACTGAAGTTACTGCGTAGTTATAAGAACCTGTAATTCAATTTTTTTAACGAAAATTTTAGCCTGATCCCTGCTTGTCATTTTTTAACCTTAGTCAGTCCGGTCGTCGAAGTCATAGCCCATTTATTTTCATGAAGCTGCAACTATTTAAATTATTATTTTGTAATAGACTTGTTCTGTAGATGTTATAATCAGACACAAATTAAATAAAATGACCAAAAAAGAGACAGGCGCGCTTTCTCCTGAAGTCTGGAAAGAATTATTGGACTCCTACCCTGAATTGACAGAGGACTTAGAGCAGCTACCCCAAAGCGATACATCAAATTTATTATCCATAATTGGAATTTACTCAATTCTCAAAGTTCGCCTTTGGAACCTCTGGTCTGATGAAGTCCCTCATACCGATTCGGATGAACAGGAAATAGAGGAATTACCAAGAGGAAGCCATTAGGGCTTGAAGCATATCAATTCATTAATTTGTCAGCGATTCTCGCTTTGAAAATTTTCTTTTAAGGGAGGCCGAAAGGGCTATTTTG
>CAZHZT010000126.1:0-17115 GCA_964537285.1 uncultured Saprospiraceae bacterium
CCGCCAAAAGAAGCCGTCAAAAGTGTCAAGGATTTAGTTCCTGAAGCACTAGCCTGCCGCTTCCTTCACCTTATCCAATAGCCATCGCTTAATTCCCAGCGTTTTACAATCCTGGATTTGAGTTTTTAGTTTTTCCAGTTGGTCACTGTTTTTGTAATCTAAGGAGGTCAGTTTTTTAGTAAACCGAATAGCATTAGAGTAAGCCTGTTTAGTGTCTTTTGATATCAGTTTGTTCCGTTTCAAGTAAATACGGAAACTATCTATGAGTGAATCAAGAGCCAGGAATTCCTGGGTTTCAAAATAAGTACGCAGCAGCAAAGTCCTGCTTCCTAGGGCATAAACGATATCTTTGTATTCTACTTCTCTGAGTAGTTCGATCACTCGGTTGTAATCCCCCTTATTGTAGTATAGAAGTGCCAGATTATAATTCAGTGCATTTTCCTGGTTTTCTTTAGGTAGCTTTTCAGTGTAATTCCGGATAAAGGTTTCGACCCAGTCAAAATCGCCAACTTGAAGGCCCACGGCAATGATATTCTTATAATGGCTTGGTGGCAGGACTCCTTTTTCGAGAATTATTTCTTTTTCCAGTAAAGCAATGTAAAGGGCAAAAAGCTCTTTAAAGTAATCGGGCCGCCCCCGATTGATTTTAGTATCAATACAATAATTGATTAAATGAGTATAGATTGTTTTTAATTCTTCCTTATTAAAGAGGCCTGCGAGTTCATTAATAAAAGCCTTAAGTTCGAAGAAATGCTGCTCCTCATCCGGATCGTCGAACATCTTTTTTATCAAAAGATAAACCTTGACTGCACTTTCCTCCGCGTAGACACTGGCCTCAATGTAATCTGACATACCTTCCGGTAACACGATATCAGAGTTTAAGGAAAGAAAATTTTTATATCCTAGAATATCGCAGTAATGCTTAAGCTTATTGGCGTAGTAATAGCAATCCAAAGCAAAATCAGCCTTTTCAAGGTTTTCAAGGTCATTTCTTTTTTTGCCTTGTTTTTCCATGAATTCATGGCTATTGCGCTCAATTTGGTATTGATAGAAGTGGAATTGGGCATTCCGGTGAGGGTAGCGATCAAGGGCCAGTTTCATACTTCTTACAGCGCCGTGGAAATGCTTTTCCCATTTGGGTTTATTCAAAGCGTTCATTGAAAACATACGCTCCGCCAAATCAGATTTTTTATATTCCTGATAAGCTAAAAATTGCACCGCCAGTTTTGTCAGATCAGAACAAATTCTCCGGAATTTGACATCATTGAATGTTTTATTTGAAAAAACCTGCCGCCACAACCTGGCTTTTAAACGATTTACTTCCTTTCCCATTTCTTGTATGGGAAGTTCTTTTTTGATGGCTTCAAAAAAAGCGATTAGCTCTTTTTGTTCGTTTACCATTGGGGAGACGAGATATTTGTAAAAATTATTGAGCTCAAAACCAGAAAAATGATTCAGTAAAATTACAAGCTTTGTATTATGCATTGGTATTAATATTCACTTTCCTCAAAGATATATATTTAAAAGTCAACTTTTTATAAACTTTTTATAAATAGTTTTTGTTGGTATAATTACTTAATTTTGTACTTTAACATAAGTTAAAATTATTGTTCTTTTGTAGTGTAAAAAATCCCGATCATATGAGCGTCTTCAGAATTTTTAACATCGCGGTCCTTATTTTTTCATTTTCTTGCGCTTACTCTTCAGTTTACGCAGAGAATAATAAGGATATTAACTGCATAGCGGATTTTGGCTACAAACTACATGACAGTAACTTCCCTTCGGTTACCGGAGTAGTGTTCAAAAATCTCTCTTCCGGTGATTTCGCCAATGCTATCTGGTCCTTCGGAGATGGCACCTACCAGAATACTACACAAGATAGTATTCTCCACTTTTTCCCGGATTATGGGTATTTTGATGTTTGTCTTACAGTTTTTGGAGGTTCTTGCCTGGAACCTTCTGAATTTTGCCAACAGATATTCGTTGGTCCGGATACCATCAAATGCGATTACACGGATTGTGTTTATCCCGGAGATGCGAATGGAGACGGAACGGCAGACTTCTATGATCTATTGAATATTGGTATTGGGATGGCCCATTCCGGGCCTTCAAGGCTTAATGCAACGCTGGACTGGGTTGGTCAGCCAGCAGATGATTGGCTCTATTCAACGGGTGAAGGAGTTAATTTTAAACACCTGGATTGTAATGGCGATGGCTTTGTTACCGATGAAGATGTTGACGCTATTCACACTCATTATGGCCTAATGACAGACCCCGGGGTGGTTTATGAAGATGATGCATCGCCTGTAGAGTTAGTTTTCGATGAAGATACCGTATATCTCGAACCTGGTTATCCTGCTAAAATACCTTTAAGCGGTCGCTTGATCGTTGGAAGTAATGATAAACAGTTTGAAGACCTATACGGCCTTGGATTGTACATAGAATATCCTGAAGAATTTTTTGAAAATGAAATTATAGATATAAGCTATGAAAACTCTTTTTTAGGACAGGAAGAAGACGTTCTTGTCGGTTGGGCGGATCACCGTGCCCTCGGCCAGGTTGATATGGCCTTTACGTCTCAGGATCACAACAACAAAAACGGCCACGGTCATATAGCTACTATGAAGTTCATAATAGTTAGTGATGTTATTGCAGGGCGGGTTGAGCCTGAAGTGCCGGTAGAGTTTGACATTAAAGGTGTAAAAGCCGTTGACAACGAGGGCAATACAAAACTTGTCAAAGTTAGTCCAACTCCTGTAACGGTTGTTTTCAAAAAGGTTGGCGATATTGTTTCTACCAATCAAACTACATTAAACCAGAAAGTGAACGTTTTCCCAAATCCGGCTACTACTCGCTTGTTTGTAGAAACAAACGGCCTCACAAATGCTCGCTTAAGGATGATCAATTCCCTTGGCCAATTAGTTCGTGAACAAATAGTAGTAAACACTATTACGGACATTGATACAGGCTCTCTTCCAAAAGGCGTTTATCACATTGTGATCAATGCTGCGGAGGGACAAGTGAGCAAAAAAGTAGTGATCCAGTAATTTTTAGCGTTCTTTGACAAATTGTGTGGAACTTCAAAATGATAACCCTTGAATGCCCTTGTGGCTGAAAGGATGATCATTTTGAAGTTCCATTATCCACAATTTATTGTCAAAGAACTATTTTAGCGGCGGTTAAACATGAGTTATCCCAAATTTTCGGGATGACCCATGTTTAAACGCCGCTAACTACAATTACGATCTCTCCCTTCACCCCTTTCTCATTGTAATGACTTATTAATTCCTCGAGTGAAGCAGTCATCACTTCTTCATGAAGCTTTGTTAATTCCCGCGCCACGCTGGCTTTACGGTCGGTACCGCAATGTTCAGCAAGTTGTTCCAGGCATTTTACTAATCTGTAAGGAGACTCATAAAGCACAAAAGTTTCCTTGAGCAATGACAAATACTTAAGGCGGGTTTGTCGGCCTTTTTTATGAGGCAAAAAGCCTTCAAAATGAAACTTGTCACAAGGAATTCCGGAGGCTACAATTGCAGGCACGAAAGCAGTAGCTCCCGGCAAGCAAATTACAGGAATATTTTCCTGCCTGCATGCCCGCACCAACAGATAACCCGGGTCGGAAATACCAGGCATACCGGCATCTGTTACAATAGCCATGTCTTGCCCGCTTTTCAGAAGGTCAACAATTGAAGAAAGTACGGCATGCTCGTTGTGGGCATGGAAAGAACGCATCGGAGTGGAAATCTCGTAATGATCAAAAAGCTTTTTGGAGGTACGCGTATCTTCGGCTAATACCACACTTACCTCTTTCAGGATGCGAATCGCTCGAAAAGTAATATCTTCAAGGTTACCGATTGGAGTCGGTACAATGTAAAGCATAGATGATTATTCCGTTACCGGCCTTACCGAAAAAGTATAGGTTTCAATAATGGGATTGGCCAACAAATTCTTACAAGCCATATCTACCGTTTTTTCGGCATCTTGAACCGACTCTGCGGTCAAAGTGATATTTATATGTTTGCCAATTCGTACATCTTCGACCCCTGAGATATCGAGGTTCTTGATATTATTTGCAACTGCCTTACCCTGCGGATCGAGAAGTTCTTTATGGGGCATGACTTCAATTTCAGCCAAAAATTTCATCAGATTGGAAAAAGTTTCTAATTAGAGAAAATAAGATATAAACGATAATTATCAAAGAAATTCCTGCTTCTCTGAAAATTATCAGCAAAAGTACAACAAGAATTGCAAATATATATACCATTTCGTTTCCCTTCCAGCTCAGATGTTTTATTTTAAGGCTAAACATCCGCAGGTCAGAGATTAGTAAGTAAGAAAAAACAAAGATCATTCCATACAAAAACCCAATATTGCCCGTTACCTTCGCCAGCCCTTTTAAAACAGAATCAGGTACCATTATCAGCCCTGCAAAGAAAATCGCATTAGCAGGAGTCGGAAGCCCTCGAAAGGAGACTCCATCGTTTTTCACATTAAACCTGGCCAATCTTAAAGCTGAAAAGACAGTAATCAAGAAAGCAGGAAGAGCTGCCAAAGGAAAAGGATCAGACGGATCGCTTCCGGCGGCCTCCATCAGTAATGAATACATTAAAAAGGCAGGCACCATACCAAATGAAATAAGATCAGCTAAAGAATCCAGTTGCTTGCCTATTTCAGATTGAGCATTTAATATTCTGGCCAGTGCTCCATCCAAAAAATCGGCTACCAGGCAATACGCTAAGCAAACGAGCGCCCATGATATCTGATTATTGATAATTAGTATGCAAGCGATACAACCTGTGAAAAGATTGCTTAAGGTTATTATATTTGGTATGGATCGAATCAAGGGCAATTAGCTTTAAGGTAATGTTCAAAGTGATTTCTGCATGAAGCAAGGTTTGCGGGGGAAGAGAGTCCTCCTCAAACCTTGCTTCACGCAAAAATTACTAGTGCTTCAAGAACTAGTCCTTTGACATAAATTATGGAAAATGGAACTTCAAAATAATAACCCTTTCAACCACAAGGGCATTCAAGGGTTATTATTTCGAAGTTCCACACAATTTGTCAAAGAAGGAAATTACTTTGAATACTCCCAATCAAATTTAGAAATCTTTCTTAAACTGAAGAACATTTTTCTTGTAAAAAGGCGTTCAATATTACAAGCTAGATCAACCTAAAAAAAATATGTTATTAAAACACTTATACCTAACACTAATTTTCAGCCTTTTTATTTCCTACACACTTCTGGCACAACCCAGTAATGACGAATGCATCAATGCACTGCCATTGACCGACCTGAACAATTGGTGCTCTTTTTCCGGAGCTTACTCCTTAAACGGAGCAACTCCATCCCCTGAAGCCAAACCCTTTTGCTTTCCTTTTTTTGGAACAAGCCACGATATTTGGTTCTTTTTTACTGCCCAGGCCACAAACCTGAGCGTTAGCGTATCCGGTAATACAGGCCAGCCTTCAGGAGGCAGCCTTCAATTTCCTCAAATAGCTATTTATGAAGGCAATTGTGCAAATCTTGTTGAAATTGCCTGTAGTTCAGATGCCGTTGCTGACAATACCGTTCAATCCGTGATCAGCCAACTTAGTGTAGGTCAGGTTTACTACATCAGGATAGATGCCCGGAACAGCAATGTCGGTACCTTTCAACTATGCGTAAATAATTTCAACCAAATTCCTTCTTCTTCGGGAGATTGCCCTACGGGCACCATTCTCTGTGATAAATCTCCGTTCACCGTTGAGAAAGTATTTGGTGAAGGCTCCAACCCCAATGAAATAGGCAATTCTGCGTGCAATAGCCCAAGCTGCCAGTTAGAAGAATCGAGTTCCAGTTGGTATAAATGGACCTGTGAAGATGCAGGAACACTAACTTTTATACTTACCCCTTTAAATCCAGCCGATGACCTGGATTTTATCCTGTATGAACTTCCAAATGGGATAGACGATTGTTCCAACAAAGCAGAAATTCGATGCATGGCTTCCGGAGAAAACGTAGGTCAGGACTTTAACGAATGGGAAGTCTGTACCGGCCCTACAGGCCTTGCCACGGGAGACACTGACATTTCCGAAACATGCGGATGCCAGGACGGAGATAACAATTTCGTTGATGCCATCAATATGGAAGCGGGTAAGAGCTACGCCTTGTTGGTTAATAACTTCAGTAACTCAGGAAGTGGCTTTTCTGTACAGTTTGGCGGAACAGGCACCTTCCTTGGCCCGACTGCGGATTTTAGCCTTTCACCTACTCCTGTTTGCTATGGTCAGGAAATAGCCTTTACAGATGCTTCATTTTTTGCCAATGGTTCCATCGTATCCTATGATTGGGCTTTCGGTCAAGGAGCAAGCCCATCAAGTGCTAGTGGCCCCGGCCCTCATAATGTCTCATGGAACAGCCTTGGGAACAAATCCGTCGTTCTAACGATAGAAACCAATCAGGGTTGTTTAGTTACAAAGGTAAGTACCCTTGAAGTAGAACCTTGTTGCGACACTTACAACGAGATTGAAGCTTCTGCTATTACTTCCGAATTAGATTGCCCCAATGATGAAAGTGGACTTATCAACTTAAGTGCTACTTCCAATGCAGAACCACTCACTTTTTCCTGGAGTAATGGCTCCATTACTGAAGATCTAAATGGCCTGGGCCAGGGAAATTATTCAGTGACTATTACCAATGCTGCCTCTTGTGAAGAAGTCTTTGAATTCCCGATAAATGGGCCTTCTCTCCTTCAATTTAGCCCTCAAATGGTCATGCCTACATGTGATGGTGGCCAAGACGGCTCTCTAAGCATATTCCCCCTTGGAGGAAACGGAGCGCCCTACATAATTAACTGGGGGAACAATCTGGGCAGTGGCAACTTTTTAGATAGCCTTTCAATTGGCTTTTACCCCGTTACCGTTACGGATAATCAAGGCTGTGAAAAGGATACAATTATTGAAGTCGTCGAATTGGTTCTTGAACTCGATCCGAATATTTCACCTATTACAGAGCCAAGTTGTACCGGTTTCTCCGATGGCTCCATCCAAGTCAATATCAGCAATGGCCTTCCTCCCTACCAATACAATTTTAATAATGGAAATGGATATGTCAGTGAAAACGTTTTAAATAATATTCCTGCGGGGACATATATTGTGGACGTACTTGACGCCAATAATTGCGAAGGCCAGTTTGAACTGATCGTCAACGAACCACCTCCTCTTGTGCTAGACATCGAAAATAATAGCATCTCTTGCTATGAAGCTGCCGATGGCAGTCTATTCGCCAATATAAGTGGCGGAGTAGGTGGTTATGGATATTCATGGAATACAAACGAAGTATCTCCGGAGATAAGCAATCTGGATATTGGATGGTACTACCTTACCATCACTGATGCGAATGGCTGTATTATTTCGGATAGCTCCTTGATGACCCAACCACCTGAATTATTTCTCGAAGTTATCAGAACCAAAGATGTACTTTGCCACGGTGAATCCAACGGGCTTATCAGTGTACTGGCTACCGGCGGTACGCCAGGGTACATGTACAGTGCAGATGGCCAAAACTTTCAAACCGATACTCTACTAAGCGGCCTTTCTGCCGGAGATTATACAGTGGTTGTTGAAGATGCTAATGGATGCACCGCAATAGCTGAAGCGACCATTAATCAACCTCCACCTCTCATTATTGACGCCGGACCAGATCAGACCATACAACTTGGCTTTTCCACTGACATTGAATCTCAACTCACTCCATTTTTCTGGCCAGTAACCTATTCCTGGAGTCCGGATCTGTTTATTGATTGTTTGGATTGCCCAAATGTAACGGTCAGCCCGGTTAATACCACGACCTATCAGGTGACTGTCACCGATATCAATGGCTGCACAGCAATTGATGAAATAACCATTTTCCTGGATAAGCTTCGTCCTGTTTACATCCCGAATGTATTTTCACCTGATAATGATGGCTCAAATGATTTCTTTACGATATTTGCCAATCAGGCAGCAAGAGAAATTAAGATGCTTCGCATCTATTCCCGCTGGGGTAGCTTGGTTTATGAAGGGGTCAATATACCTTTAAACATTCCCAGTCAGGGCTGGGATGGAACATTCAAGGGAGAAACACTTGACCCGGGGGTTTTTGCTTATTACGTTGAAGTAGAGTTTATTGACGGAGAGATCGTTTTATATGAAGGAGATGTTACTATTATCCGGTAAACGGGCCACGGAGGACAAATGCCCCTTAAGGAGCCACAGGACAAGTCTTTAGTTGACAGAATTTGAAATTCAAATGAAATGAAATTTAGAATAGCAGCTATTATTTACGCAAACCTAATTATATTGCTATCTTCATGTGAGAATGACCTGGAGGAGGTCAACCGCATTGTCTCTCAGAATCAATTGAATGTGGAAACGATGAGAGAAGTAGAAATGTATTACAGCGATTCAGCCATAATACGCGTAAAGGTTATGGGGCCGGTTATGCTAAGATATGTAGACCAGAAAAACCCTCAAGAAGAATTTCCGGAAGGTGTAATTGTCGATTTTTTTGATCCTTTAGGAAGGAAACAAAGTAAGCTCACTGCTAATTATGCAATCCGAAAACCCCAACTGAATAAGGTCATTGTCCGGGATAGTGTCGTATGGCAAAGTGTAAATAATGAACGGCTGGAAACAGAAGAACTGATATGGGATCAACGTGGAGAGAAGATTTATTCGAATAAGTTCGTCACCATTACCAAACCTGACGAAATCATTTATGGCGTAGGCTTTGAAACGGATCAAAATTTTGAACAATGGCGTATCAAAGCACCGGAAGGTGAAATTATGGTGGAAAAAGAATAGAGCGTATTCTCAAATTTTTTATATTTATATTTTGGTTAAAAAACAACAGCAATTCTCGTTTTGGAAATCCAAACCCAAATTTACGCCGCTTCGCGGTGATCTTTTCTTTTGAGAGAGGCCGAAATGGCTATTTTGCTTCGCAAAATAGCCATTTCAGCCTCTCTCTCAAAGGAATTTCGCGCCGTAGGCGCGTTTATTTTTCAAAGCGAGAATCGCTGAAAAAACGAAGCTTTTGTTAATACTTCTCATCATATTTTTTCTGGCACTCTCAGCCATTTTTTCAGGAACAGAGATTGCTTTCGTTTCTGCCAGCAAACTAAGAGTAGAACTCAAAAGGCAAAAAGGCTCGAGGAAGGGAGCTATACTGGCAAGTTTTTTTGACAAACCAGCACAGTTCCTGAGCACTATGCTGGTAGGAAATAATATTGCCTTGGTGGTATTCACTTACCTCATGGCCAAACTATTAACGCCCTTATTTGAACCCTACTTTCAGGGAGAAATTTTAATTCTTCTTTCGAACACATTAGTCGTTACAGTAATAGTGCTAATCTTTGGAGAGTTTTTCCCAAAAACACTTTTCCGGCTATTTGCAGAGCAAACTTTATACTTTTTAGCTTACCCGCTCCTTATCTTGAAGTACTTGCTAATTCTTCCATCCTTTGTTATGACCAAAACTTCAAGCCTTCTATTGAAATATTTATTCAGAACTCCAGATGATAAAGTTGAAAGCGCTTTCACAAGGCTCGATCTTGAAAACTTTATTAAAGATACGGCAGCAGAATATGAGGAGGAAATTGATACAGACTTATTTGGCAGGGCTCTTTACCTCAATAATACCAAGATAAAGGAGGCCATGGTGCCTCGCAATGAAATCCAGCATATCGATGTAAACGAAGGAGTCGAAGAACTAAAAAAGATTTTTACGGAAACCAAACTCTCCAGAATATTAATATCTAAAGATGAACTGGATAACGTAATTGGTTATGTGCATCATCAACAAATGCTGAACAGCCCCCAATCCATTGAGGAACTCGTCATGGAAATCAGCTTTATTCCCGAAGCGATGCGCGTATTGGATGCAATGAATAAATTCATTAATTCCCGCATCAATATCGCTTGTGTGGTTGATGAATATGGAGTCATTTCCGGACTAATCACCCTGGAGGACATTCTTGAAGAAATATTCGGGGAAATTGAAGATGAACATGACCAGGAAGAACATGTCGAAAATATGATTTCAGAAAATGAGTTCCTTTTCTCCGGAAGGCTTGAGATCGACTACATCAACGACAAATATCCTTCAATCAACTTGCCGGAAGGGGATTATCACACCCTTTCCGGATATATTGTAATGACTACCGGAACTATACCTGAACAAGGAGCAGTTATTGAACTAGACAACTATAAATTTATTCTGGAATTAGTGAGTGACAAACGAATCATAACCGTTCGAGTGCTAAAGTTATATGAACATGCTTTGGAAATGGACTAAAAACATTTATTATTCTTTCCCGGTACAATTACTTGTCCTTTTTCTAAGTAATAATCTGCTGCTTGCTATTACCTGGATCATACTGATTTTTTTAATTACCGGAAAAATTGCCAATAACCTGGGGATAAAATATCTATTCCTAACCCCTGAGTATTTGGGGGAAGTGAATTTCATTAGCTATTTCCTGGTAGGCATGGGTTTTGGATCCTTTTTGATGACTTGGAATCTGACAACCTACCTATTAGAGTCCCATCGTTTTCCATTCCTGGCGAGCTTATCCAGGCCTTTCACTAAGTTCTGTTTAAATAATTCCCTTGCCCCTCTTCTTTTCACGGGGGCCTTACTTGGTTACTCCTTGTATTTCCAGCTTTATTATGAATTATGGAGCGTGGGGCGAGTCCTTTTTAACTTATTCGGCTTCATCTGTGGTACTTTCTTCTTGATATTTGTCTCTGTTCTTTATTTTCAATTGACGAACAAGGACATCTTGACTTTTTTAAACATAACTAAAAAAGAGAGCCAAAAGAACTCCCTTGATGCTCCTCCTGATGAAAAACGTCCCGATTGGGATAGCCTCTACTTTGGCAGTCAAAAACCACATGTGACCACCTATCTCAACGAATCGCTGAGACCTCGCTTAGTACGCAGCGTTGCCCATTATGACAGCAAAATATTAATGCGTGTTTTCAAGCAAAACCACCTTAATGCTCTTTTTGCTCAGTCTTTAAGCATTGTTGTTCTGATCTTATTGGGTTACATGATAGATAACCAATATTTCATGATTCCTGCAGGTGCCAGTATTTTTTTAATATCAAGTGTAGCAGTTGCTATTATTGGTTCTATAAGCTATTGGTTCCATAAATGGCGCCTTCTGGCAATGGTGATGCTTTTGATAACGCTTAACTTTCTTACCAGGAATGATTTGTTGAATTATAAAAACCAGGCTTATGGCTTGAACTATGAAAAACCCCAAATGACCTATGAGTATGAGTCCATTGCCTCTGTTTGCTCACCTGAAAACGTGGAAAACGATAAAAAAGAAACAGAACTGATCTTAAATAACTGGAAGCATAAAGTCAGCAAGGTAGAAAATGAAAAACCTACCTTTGTTATTATCAGTGTTACAGGCGGGGGGCTAAGAGCAGCCAACTGGGCTATGCAGGTAGTACAAAAAACCGACAGCATACTCAATGGAGACTTAATGAAACATACTGCTCTGATTTCCGGTTCTTCCGGGGGAATTATCGGAATCTCTTACCTTCGGGAACTATACCACCAAAACCTTCTGGGGCAGGAAGTCAACTACTGGGATGATCATTACATTGACAAAATCTCTAACGACCTGCTTAATGCCATTGCGTTCACCATTGTTTCGAATGACCTTTTCGTTCCCTGGTCAAAATTTGAAACCGGAGGCTATAAATACAAAAAAGATCGAGGGTACGTTTTTGAAAAACAACTCAGCCTCAACACAGATCATATTCTTGACATGCCTTTAAAAGCCTATAAGGAACCTGAACAATCTGCCTTAATTCCAATGCTTTTCATCACTCCTTCTGTCATCAACGATGGAAGAAGATTGGTGATTTCCCCCCAACGAGTTTCATACATGATGATTGCTCCCATTGGCGTCGAAAACCCCAATACGGTTGAAGCAGATGCACTGGATTTCGGCCGCTTCTTTGAAAATCACGATGCCTACAACCTTCGCTTCACTACTGCTTTAAGAATGAACGCAACTTACCCATATGTACTTCCTAACGTATACCTGCCAACCGAAAATGGCTTGGCCGTTATGGATGCTGGTTATCGGGATAACTATGGCCTATTGTCCGCCACGCGATTTATTCATGTGTTTAAGGACTGGATAAAAACCAATGCTGGTAAGGTAGTGTTAATACAAATTAGAGGAAGGGATAAATTTTCCGATAAAACCAAAAGTAATCAAGGGGTTATTGAAACGATACTTAACCCCATCGGAGTAGCCGGTCAAATTACAGAATTACAAGAATTTGAACACGACGCCAATATTGGCTATATCTTTGATCTGCTCGGTAAAGATAAGTTTGAAATCATCCGCTTTACTTACACGCCAACCAAAGATCACGAACGGGCCTCGATTACTTTTCACCTGACTGAAAGAGAAAAAAAAGATATTCGCGAGGCTTTCCTCCTCGAAAATAATCAGGAAAGCCTCAAAAGATTGAAAAATATTTTTAATTAAGTACTCTATTACAAAAACATTTAAAAAACACACAACATATGGACACTATCAGTCAAAAAGTAGTTAATAATGCAATGACTTATGCTGAGTATCGCGAACTTACTACTCAGCTTTTGGCGCAAAACAAAACGACTGGGGAGAATCATAGCGAAGCTATGATACACTATACTGAACTGAACGAGACGCGAATGAAACGCCTCGACAAAACAACCAAACTACTACCTGAAGTAGTTGAACAAATTCAAGCTATTGATAAGCCCTTAACCTGGCTAGTACTAACAGAAGCCTGGTGTGGTGATGCGGCTCAAATCATTCCGGTACTGGAAAAAATGGCTTCTGAGAATGAGCATATTGACCTTAAGCTTATTTTAAGAGACGAAAATCTGGACATTATGGATGCCTTTCTCACCAATGGTGGTCGTTCTATCCCTAAGGTGATTTTTCTTGAAAAAGAAAGCCTCAATGTACTGGGTTCCTGGGGGCCTCGCCCGGCAGAAATGCAGCAAATGGTGATGGACAACAAACAAAAGATGTTACAATTGGAAACCAAAGAAGAGAAAAAAGCTTTCTTTGACGAAGTCAAAAAAGAGGTGCAGCTTTGGTATGCCCATGATAAAACACGTAGTACACAGCTTGAAATGCTTCAGGCGTTGAAAACTGCACTGAAAGAGGTACCTGTAAATAAATAGTTCATTTTACTCGGCGGAATAATTTTTCAGTGGAGAGCTGGTTGTTTCTTCTTCAAAGAAAAAACAACCAGCTCTTAAAATAATTAGTTCTTTAACAAATTCTCTTGGTTTGCAACTTTTTTTAAAAAATTACATTTCGTATATTTGAAACTATGTTGCAAAAGTAAAGTGATGCAGAAAAAATTTTTTAGTTTACATGCCGATTTTTTCGGTTTCTCAGCCTCAATGTTATGTGCCGTTCATTGCGCCATTTGGCCGGTTCTGATAGCTGTTGGCGCCTTCGGTGGGCTTAGCTGGCTCACAGATGACCTTCTGGAATGGTTTTTTATCGGGCTAACGCTAGTTATTGCGGCCTGGTCTTTACTCAATAGTTATTTCAAGGTGCACCGAAATCCTGTTCCCCTCTTAATCGTGGTTTCAGGTTTCGGTATGTTAATATTCAACCACCTTCTTCATAATCACCACCATCATCACACTGATCAGACCGGGATCATAACAGCCGTTCTTGGCGGCCTGTTAATTGCGCTGGCACATTACATCAATTGGAGGATGTTGGATAAGTGTACTCGTTGTTCCCTTGATGATACACCTTGATATAGGTATAGGAACGTTTAAAAAATAACTTCGACTTTTTGACTGCTTCTTTTGGTACTTTGCTGCGTTGCGAATACTCGCCGTAGCTTCCAGCTCCCGAAAAAATCCGGGACAGGTTATGCCTGCGTTTCGCGCCTTGCCTAGCACCAAAAGAACCTACTCAAAATTGTCGAATTTATTATTTAAACGTTCCTTAGGCTATTTTTCTATAGCCATTTTCTGTAAATCTTCTAACTCGATAAATTGCAGGGCCTTTTCGTGAGTAGATTCAAGCAAAACCTTTGGCGCTTTTCCTGCTTCGTGTGCTTCTTTCCAGCGCAATGCACAAAGACACCACCTGTCGCCCGCTTTTAGCCCCGGGAAACGGTACATCGGATTAGGCGTAGAAAGATCATTGCCCATGCTTCTTGTGAATTCCAGAAATTCCTCTGTCATTTCGGCACAAACCACATGTGTTCCATAGTCATCGGGGCCAGTCTGGCAACTTCCATTCCGGTAAAACCCGGTCATCGGATCCGTACAGCAAACCTTTAAAGTTTTTCCCAATACATTTTTCGGGATAGCACCATTTCCATTCATACTGACATTTTTTTCATTAAAAAAACTCAAGCTACCAATGATAGCCGATACTCCAAGGATTAAGCTAAAATACGTAATTCTCATTTCTTTATCTTTAATATTTGACCCTCTTGTTACTTTGGGAATAAAACATTAGTCATTTCCATAAGTAATAATTCCTAAACTTTTCGTTATTTTTGTCTTTCCATTGCATCTGCAAAATTATTGCCTTACTTCTATGTCATCTTTTACTATTTTGCTTTCATAAGTGAATAAAAAAAGAACAATAAAAGGATAAGCTAATATTTTTCGTTCTTTGACAAATTGTGTGGAACTTCAAAATGATAAGCCTTGAATGCCCTTGTGGCTGAAAGGGTTATCATTTTGAAGTTCCATTTTCCACAATTTATGTCAAAGAACTATATTTTTAAAGAATAATTATTTGAATCAATTAAGTAATAATTAAATACAAAATGAATATGTTGAAAAACAAAAACCTACTCAGCCTAATTTTCATCATTGGTTTATTTAGTGGATTACAAGCCCAACAAATGGCCTTGCCGGAAGTTGAGCCAAGTCGCTTCGATTTTGGTAAAATGTGGACTTTCGAGCACGCTCCATACGATTACTTTGAAGAAACATACGATTTTCGCCCAAGTCAGGAGTGGGTAGATCATGCTCGCCTCTCTGCTGTTCGTTTTGCATCCTGGTGCTCCGGATCATTCATTTCTCCCGATGGATTAATCCTTACGAATCACCACTGCTCCAGAGGGGTAGTTGGCGGTTTGATGCAGGAAGGAGAAAACTTTGATGAACAAGGTTTTTACGCTGCTACTCAAGAAGAGGAGCGCCGCGCAGAAGGCTTATTCGTAAAACAATTGGTTCAAATCGCAGATGTTACAGACTTTGTAAAAGGCTATACCGATAAAGCAGAAAGCGATCAGGAACTAAGCCAACTTCAAGATTCGGCCCTAAACCTGATCATTGCACAATACAAAGAAAAAAATGATTGGGAAGGCCTTGAAATTGAGCCTGTTACTTACTATAGTGGCGGAAAATATTCTCTTTATGGTTACAAACGCTTCGATGATATTCGTTTAGTTCTCATCCCAGAATTGCAGTTAGGTTATTTTGGTGGAGACCCGGACAACTTCACTTATCCTCGCTATTCTTTGGATTTTACCATCTGGAGAGCCTACGAAAATGGCGAACCTGCGAACACGGAAACGCACTATTTCCCTTTCAATGCTGAAGGAGCTGATGAAGGCGACCCTGTTTTCGTTATTGGAAACCCAGGGAGCACAGAGCGCTACCGCACTGTTTCTCAGCTGGAATACGATCGCGATTATCGCTATAACATTCTCCATGAATGGTTGAACAACCGCATGCAAATCATGAAAGAGCAATATGAAAAAGAGCCTTCTCACGATTTGCAGGAATCTATTTTCGGCTTGTCCAATTCCATTAAAGCATATGGCGGAATTCTGAAAGGCCTTCACGATCCTTACCTTATGGGTAAAAAGCAGGCTATGGAAGATAAAATCAAAGCCGAATCAAAAGCACTTGCTGAAGGCAATGATTATTGGGCCCAGCTAGCTGGTGAATATTCACGCATGGTACCTTATGTTTCAGAAGGAAGGGTGTTTGCACCTACCCCATTGAATGGCCAGGCTGTTATTTCTGCTCATTTATTCGAGCGCTATCGCCAGGCTGTTGAAGGAGGTGCTCCCGAGGAAGAAGAACTGGATGGCATGAAGCAGCAACTTATGGAAAGCGCTTCCAAACTCGATGAGCCGTTCGAGAAAAGATACCTTACCATGGTATTCCAGGAAATGAAAAAGTTTGCTCAAAATGATGATAAATATGTAAGTGAGCTCCTTAACGGAAGATCTCCTGAAGAGGCCGCGATGGAATTATTTGATAAGACTAAGTTCAATGAGCCAGATCGTTTGGAGAAGCTACTTAACAGCAAGCTTAAAAAACTTAATAAGAGTAAAGATCCTATCGCCAAAATGGGTAGAATCATCGCCGATGAATTTAGCACAGCTAACCAGAACCTGAGATCTGGATCGGATACTCGCCGCGCCTTGGAAGCTAAAATCTCAAACGAGGTATACAATATCTACGGCTTGTCCATTCCTCCAGATGCTACTTTTACGCTGCGTTTAGCTGACGGAGTAGTGAAAAGATATGACTATAACGGTACTACCGCACCATATAAAACGACTTACTTCGGTATGTACAACCGTCATTATGCAAATAATGGAGAGTTTCCGTGGTCTTTGCCTCAACGTTGGTTAAATCCTTCTTCCGGCCTTTTGAGATCACCTCTTAACTTCATTTCAACAAGTGATAGTGTTGGTGGTAACTCAGGTAGCCCGGTCATCAATAAAGAAGGAGAGATTGTCGGCTTGCTTTTCGATGGTAATATCGAATCCTTACCGGGTAATTTCATTTACGAGCCAACTGTAAACCGCTCGGTAAATGTGCATACCGGAGGTATCGCTGCTGCATTGAAGTATATCTTCAATGCAGATAGACTCCTTAAAGAACTAGGCGTAGAATAAACCGCGTTCTTATATTACAGAGTAAAAACATGAGAGTCATCCTTTAACTTTAAGGAACTTCATGTTGTCCCGATGATTAAAAATAGGTGCAGTAATCAATACCTTAGGAGCGGCCTTATTCAATTTAGCTTTTTGAAAGGCTGGAAGCCGTTAAAAAATGAATAC
>CAZHZT010000127.1:0-16966 GCA_964537285.1 uncultured Saprospiraceae bacterium
AAAAAATTACTTCGCAAAATTTGGGTAGCTTATTAATTGCCTAATCCCTTAAAAATGATAACCCCTTCAGCCACCAGGGCATTCAGGTTTTATCATTTTTAAACTCCACACAATTTGTCAAAGAACGTTAATACTTATATCGGTATTTAGCAGCGATGTACTCTGCGATCAGGTTTACTCCCAGGCTGATCAGGAAAAGCACAGCTCCTACAGCAAACAGACTGTAATAATGAGTCGTATCATAGGCTACTTCGCCCAGTTCTATGGCAATTGTCGCCGTCATGGTGCGAACAGAATCAAAAAAGCCGTTCGGAAAGGCCGTTGCATTGCCGGTAGCCATTAATACCGTCATGGTTTCTCCGATAGCTCTTCCTACCCCCAAAATCACCCCGGCAATGATTCCTGAATACGCGGCAGGAATGACCACTTTGATCAGCGTAGTCCACTTATTAGCGCCTAAAGCATAAGAAGCTTCTCTATAACTATTGGGTACTGCCCGAATAGCATCTTCTGAGACGGTTATGATGGTAGGTAAAGACATAACCGCCAGTAAAATAGAGCCATTCAAAGCATTCAGGCCATTACTTAAGCCGAAAGTGTCCGCAATAACTGGCCCCACAAGTACGATTCCTAAAAACCCAATAGCTACCGAAGGAATACCCGCAAGCAGCTCAATGGCAGGCTTCATGATTTCCCTGAGCCGGGGAGAAGCTACCTCGGATAAGTAGGCCGCCGTACCGACCCCAAGAGGCGTTGCAATAATCATTGCTCCGATAGTAACCAGGATTGTACTCCAAACCATGGAAAGGATTCCATAGGAAGGTACTCCATAGGCTGCAGGATTCCATTCTGTGCTAAAAAAGAAAGAAGATAAGCTGATTTCCTGAAAGGTTTTTACTCCATTCCAAACCAGCATTCCAAAAATGCCCAACAGAATAAGCACTGAAAGAAGTGCGGCCAAAAATAAAATCCAGCGGACGAGCTTATCGGTCCAATTGCGCATTGTAGGCTTCACCTAGTATTTTTTTATTTATTTCGATATATTTTTTTGAAATCTGGTAGTAACCATTGTCAGAAACAATTTGCTGTCCCTCCTCCCCTAGCTCGAATAAAATATAATCCAGTAGTTTCCCTTTTGGTTTTCCATTCATGTATTGGAACAAAGGGCGCGTAATTTCATATTCTCCACTTAAAATATTTTCCCGATCCAAGGGAGAAAATGCATTTATGGTATCATTTGGAGCTACAGACAATACTTTTAAATCTTCTGCTACCCTACCCTCTTTATCCACTACATAGCCCAGGCCAACATAACCGATTGCCGCTTCATCTGTTTTTACGGCTTCTACAATTTGAGCCGTTCCATTCATTTGTTTAACTTGCTGAGAATACTCCGCACGGATAACGTTTTCTCTAAAATAAATAAAGGTACCTGAATTACTTTGGCGGCCGTATAGTGAAATAGGTAAATCAGGCCCTCCTAATTCTGACCAATTCGTAATGTCTCCTTTATAAATACGGGAAATATCATTGAGTGTAAGCGAATCAATGGCAAGGTTTTCATTGACCACTAATGCAAGAGCATCTACGGCAAAAATAATAGATTGAGGGTCAATGCCCCGATCCTGAGCTTGTTTTACCTCCTCTTTTTTCATTGGGCGGGAGGAATTGGCGATATCCGTCCGGCCATTAATCAATGCTGCAATTCCCAAACCAGAACCGCCTCCTGTAACGGCAAGGGAAATATTCGGATCTTTTTCCATGTAGGTTTCTGCCAGGACCAAGGCAAGGTTTACTTCCGTATCCGAGCCTTTGATTAAAATATTCTCCACCCCTTCCCTGCCAGAGCAAGCGATGAGAAGCAACAGTAATGGTATCCAACTATATTTCACCTTAATGATTTCGATTTTAAGGAATGAAAATTTTGAATTTATGCCGCTACGCGGCAATATTTTCTATTAAGGCAGTTCGAAAGGGTATTTTGGCAAAGCTAAAATACCCTTTCGAACTGCCTCATAAAAGATGTTTCGCGCCGTAGGCGCATTCATTTTTCAAAGCAATAATTGCTGAAGTTCAAGAACAAAGTTAGTTGTTTATTTTGAATAAAAATAAAAAGAAATTTTTAACTGAGTAAATTTTAACTCCGTCTAAGTTATCTACCTAAAAAAAGGGGAAGCGGCCTTGCCGGCCCCTTCCCCTTTTTTTAGATGGATTACTTGTTTAATTCAGCCCCATACCTGCAATTTTTTGCATTAATTGAGCTTTTAGTGCACTGATTTTCTCAGATTTTGGCTGGCGATTGTAATAATCTAATAATAGATGAGCATAGAACATAAAGGTATCCTCATCAGCTGATAAGCCTTCTTTTACACTATAGTACTGATCTTCAGGAAGATTAAAAAAGGCTCCGCCAGTTGTTTCTACGGTACGATTGAACTCCAGGTCGAAATTCGTTGCATCGGCGGTGATATCTCCGTCTTTGGAATTACAACCGTAGATGTGTAGCGTTTGAAAGCGCTCTGTAGTCGGATTTCCCATTTGATGGATCAACGCATTGTTAACCTTGATAATGGCTCCTGGCGAAAGGATTTCTCTCACAGAAGTATGCAGCATTCTATCTTTCAGATGATACATCATGTGATGAGCGGGTCCGAAAACCTGTACAATTCCCCATTCCGTATACCCATGATTGTGAATGGAAGAATAGTGATTCGGGTTCCATGACATGGCCATAACTTCAAACTTACCACCATCGTAAACCATTTTACGGCCATAGCAATCTTCCACAGGGTGGTCAAAATCTGCATAGGGAAGTAAATCTTCAGGAGCAACGGCTGCTTGAGCAACGATCTCCTTAATGGCTTTAGGGGTAAGGGTTGATGTTTGAGTAACTTCCGTTAAAATATCAACTAATTTTTGCAGTCTAACAGGAAGAGAAGTCTTTGTATTGATCATAACACAAGAGGTTAGTTGTTAATAATATATTGCATGATTACAATGTCCACCCAATGGCCATTTTTAAAGCCCACTTCTTTTTGGACACCGACGATTTCGTATCCCAGTTTTTTGTTATATTCAACGCTACCCTTATTTGGAGCCAGAATTTTAGCGACCAGATGGTGATAGTTTAGTGAGTCGCAAATCTTAATAAGTTCTTTTTTAATAAAAGAACCATAGCCTTTGCCGGTTTCTCCTTCAGCCAGATAAACAGCCGTTTCGCATGTTCTGCTATAGCCTCCACGCTGGCTGTATTTTTTAATAATTCCCCATCCGACCACTTTATTTTCACGTTTTAGAATGTACAAGCGCTCGCGATCATCGAAGGCATCGATCCAGCTTTTAATATCTTCCGCTGTTTTGGTTTCTAGTTCGAAGGTGTGATAGCCATCCAGGATATACCGATTATAGATATCCGCCACAATTTGGTAATCGCCGGGAGAACAAAGGCAAAATTCAATATTTTCTGTCATGGTTATTTTTAAATCAAATTGTCATAAAATGAAGAAAAAACAGACAAATAAATACACAAAAACAGAATTAGGCTTTCAATTTCAACACTTTTCCTCCAGTAGCTTCATTCAAGAGACGACTATCAGCAAGTGTTAAAACGCCATTTACCCAAAGATGTTCAACCCCTTCAGATAATCTTTTGGGCTCAACATACGTCGCATTAGCTTTTACTTTATCAGGGTTCAATACGACCAGATCCGCAAAATAACCTTTCTTAATTTGACCTCTTTTTTCTAAATTAAAAAAAGAAGCAGGTAAATAGGTCATCTTGTGAATAGCCTCTTCCCAGCTCAGTGCTTTCTTTTGTAATACATAACGCTCCAAAAAAGTCGTAAAAGCGCCATAAGAACGTGGATGAGGCAGCCCAATCGTATTTGGTGAATTGATCGGGTAACTCCAGGAATCCGTACAAACCATAGCCTTATCCCAGAGCATAGCATGATCCATATCCTCCTCATTGATACAATGATATACGATCCATGTATTTGGATTTTCGCTCAGGACTTTTGCGATCGTTTCCCCATAAGAAGCGTTGAGGTTTTTAGCAACCTCTTCCACGGTTTTAGCACGATAAGCTTCGATATCATTTGAGAGGATCAGCATTTTATCCAGATCATACTCTCGCTCCATCACGTATTTTTGAATATCATCCACAGCGGTTGGTTTATCCATTTTTGCAGGCAATGCGTCTAGCCCATCTTTCAGGAACACCTTTGGAATGAAAGCCCGAAGCTTTGTAGAAACCGCAGTATATGGATATACATCAATAGCTGTTTGCAGATTATTTTCAGCATTATAGCGTTCTAAGCGCTTGATGACGCCCGGGATTTTGCCCCAGTTCGGTTTTTCAGCTGCTTTCAAATGGCTAACCAGTACATTTAATCCGGCTTTATTGCCAATGGTTAAAGCTTCTTCTACGGCTTCTTCTAATTTTTCCCTTTCATTTCGAATATGCGAAGCATAAATGCCTCCGTATTCCTTTACAATTTCAGCGAGTTCTACCAATTCTTCCATTGGAGCGAAGCAACCAGGAGAATAGATCAAACCTGAAGAAAGGCCAAGGGCTCCGTCTTCCATACCTTCTATTAAGGCAGCTTTCATCGCTTCGATGCGCCCCTGGCTGGGTGTATGCCAATCATCCAGATAGCCTCCTCTAAGCGTACTATGCCCAATGAGGGTTGCCGCATTAAATTGTAATCCTTCGCGAATTCTGGAAAAATACTCTTCTAACGAAGACCAATCAAATGTAAAGCCGATTTCTCCGGCCAGGCGATGCAGGGTATCATTCAAGCCCTCGCCGATGGGACCAGGGGAGGTTCCACAATTTCCAAAGATCTCCGTAGTAATACCTTGATATAGTTTGTGATCAGCTGCATTGGGGAAAAAATAACCAAAGCCTGTTGAGGCATGCGGATCAATGAACCCAGGGGTTAGAAGATTGCCTCCAGCGTCTACTATTTTTTCGGCATGTTCTTCGTTCAGGTCATTTCCTATTTCCACAATTTTATCTTCGTGAATGGCCACTTTTGTCTGGAAAGCAGGCTCATTCAATCCATTTATAACTTTAGCGTTTGTTATTAACGTATTGTACATATGTTTAAATTTCACCTAAGTCGCGGTTAACAGGGGCATCGTTCCTCGCTAACCGTTAATCCCGATTTCGGATTATTTAATATTTTTAGTTCTTTGATATAAATTGTGAAGTTCCACACCATTTATCAAAGAACGATGTTTTTTACAATCTTATACCTAACAAATTCCTCTATTGTTGCTTTATCCACTTCTGCTTGTTGAGCCAGTTGTAAACTGGTAAAGCCGTTTTCATCCATTTTGATTGGATTTTTCAAAACATCCTTTATGAAATAACGGCTTGATGGGCTCAAATCATGAGCTACTGCATCGGGTATCAAGGATGCCAGCTGGATATTCTGAGAACGACCGATGCCTGTTTCAAACATTCCCCCAATCCAGCAGGGGATATTGTGAGCTTGACAATAATCGAGGATTTCAAGAGCATTGAGCAGACCCCCTACCCTTCCGGGTTTCAGGTTCAGCTCGTCCACCACGCCAAGCTGATGAAGCTTAATTAAGTCCCCCAGACTTTTGACTTCCTCGTCAAAACAAATTTTCAAATCCGGCAAAGCTTTCTTAGCTTCCAGCAATACATCGAATCGATCTGCGGGGAAGGGCTGTTCAAAAGCGGTATCAAACTGGGTATAAAAAGCTAGTTGGTCAATATGTTCTTTATGGAATGATCCATTCGCATCAAAACTAATGTAGAAGTCGTTCTTGTGTTTCTCAAAAACGGGAAGAAGGTTTTCATTCATACCCGGAAACACCTTGAACTTGAGCCGACGATAGCCTTCCTTCAGCGATTGCATAATTACACTTTCAAGCGCATCCGGGCTTTTCTGAAGGCCAATTGAAATGCCTACCGGTACTTTTTCTAACCTTGGAGCCTTCCAATAATCGAGGATGTATTTTCCATGTCTTTTGGCAAGCAGATCGTGAATGGCATTTTCAAAACCAGCTACGGTAAAAGGCCAGCCTCGTATTTTTTTCAGCCACTGAAGAAACTCACCGACCTGGATTTGAGGTTCGAGATGCGGTAGAATAAATTTTTCAATGAGCGTCATAGAAGCATCAACGAACTCTGAAGAATAATATGGATCCGGGCGGGCGGAAGACTCCCCATACCCAACATGTCCGTCGGTATCCATGATGCGGACGACCATAGCTTCACGAGCTTTCCTCATGGCAATTGCGGATTGAAACACCTCTTTTTGAGGTACTTCAATATGCAGAATTTCAATGGTTTGCAGAGAAATAACTTTCTCGAGATAAACATTCAAATTTATAGAACTCATCGTGGCAATTGACGCCGTTCCTTTTAACAGCATGAATAAATGGTAATACTTTCATACAAAAGTATGTATAATAGTTAAGAATACCTAAAGAATAGTGGCCGGGATGAAAAGTCAGATATTAGACTTGTTCTATTGAAATTCGGAACACCCGGTAATGTTCATGCCCCTGAATGTGCACTTCATCCTGGCGAGCTTCGAAGTAAAACCGGAATTCTTTACCATTCTCACTCTCATAAATTCCCTGAAAGTAGCGCGTTTGGTTTCGGTGGTAACCATTTTCGGTGGTTTGATAACATTTTGGAGGATTTTGATAGAAAAAGCGGCCAAAATGCTCGAATACTTGCTTTCTATTCAAATGAACAGTACCCTTTTCATCTGTTAATTCTAATGTAGAAAGACAATGACCGGCTAACAGACTATAGTTACCTCCCTGGAGCGCACGTTCCATTTGGAACTTTACATCGCCGTGGACAGGAAGAAAGTTAAAAACGAAACAGATATTTATAAGGATAAATGCTTGCATATTTTCAACAGGAAATAATCCTCGTTAATGCAAGTGGCGATGAAGGAGGCTAAATCGTCGGTAATTTATTTTGCCTCATTCACCGCCACTTGGGTTAATTATTAACAACTAATTTATTTACAAAAACTTTTTCATTATAAATCACTTCCAACAAATAAATACCTGCCGCCAAATCTGTAATAGCCAGTTGATTCGTCTTTGCCTGCAATGTCCCTGATTGCATCAAAACGCCTTCCAGGCTAAAAATTTGATAAGAAGACACTGAAGTTTCCTTTTTATCAAAATCAATATGCAATATGTTTTGAACAGGGTTGGGATAAACAGTGACTCCCGTATTAATACCTATGTTTTTTGTTGACACTACACCTTCCCTGATCCATATTGGATTGGAATAAGCAAAGCCTCCATTTTCGGTTTCCATTTCAATTCGATAAAAATCACCTTCTTCGGCCTGGTCATTGACCAGATAGTTAACTTGAAATTCATCTGGTGACCAAGTTTGAAGGATATTACCGTTTTTGATGAGTCGGAGTTCTTCAATTTTATTGCGAAGGCTGTAACTATAGCCCATTATATCTATTTCAATTTCATCTCCTCCGAAAGGGATCGTCAGAGTGCTCCCCATAACAGCCGTACTATCTATAAATGACAATTTAAAATCCAGAACTGGGCCGTTGCTACCATAATAATGGCCATTATCGCGCATGACATCAATGATGTTTTGCTTAGAAAAAGTATCCAGATAAGCTACAATGAAGTTATCTGCAATTTTAGAAGGATTATGGCCATCGGAATTAGAAATCCCCAGAAGGCGACGGCCCATTTGGTTAAGGACATCCCACTCCTGAAAAGTAATCTCATTGTTAGAGGGCCCAATATCTACATTAGGTGGGCTGAAGCCATTCCAAACCTCTAGTCCGGTGTAATCTGTTAAGGACAGATCATCCCAGGAAAGGCCATCGTAGTTTGGATGCGCAATGTACATGAAGCCACTACCATACGGACTTGATGTGTTGTTTGTGATATCAATCAATTCCTGATGCGTATATTGGTTTAGATTCCAGGGAATCAGCACTCCACCGGTATTATAAGCCAAAGAATGCCCGTCAAAAGTGGTGACCTCCTCCCCTGTCATAACGATTATATCTTCGTGCAAATCATTTTGTACATCTACGGCAGAAGCCTGATTTATGGTATTGTGATCAGTAGCCGTCATGAAGGCCATACCTTTGAAGCGAGCGCTTGCCACGTTTTGTTCAATAGTCCCTACTCCGTCGCTGAATGTCGAATGCGTATGGTTATCACCGGCATACCAACCAGGGCCTTCCATAAAAATGGGAAAACGCTCGGTGAAAACGCCAAAGCCCGGATCAATTTCAACAACTGCCCAGGATTTTCCTCCCGAATTACCAAGTAACTGGAATTGAACTTCTGAGCTATCCACAGAACCCAGATTGATGATCTGTTCCTGATCACCCACTAAAGAGGTATTGTAAGCAGGTAATATTTTCACTCTCAAATCATTGTAAACACTATCCGGAGATAAGTTTTTCACTTCCACAGTAACCTCAATAGTTTCCCCGATTTCAATATAAGAATCCGTATGAGTTACTTCATAAAAAAAGCCATTTTCACCAAATTGAAGGTCAAAATAAGTATCTTCTACAGCTTCCCAGCCTACTGAAAAACCATCGGGATTGCGTGCAATGATGTAGCGCTCCATTGTAAAGGTATCCAGAGAAGCCAGGTTGATTTCCTTTTTCGTTCCCAGCCAGAAAGTCGTACCATAAATTTGAAAATCCTGAGCCATAGCGCCCTGATAAATAGCGCCATAAGTAAGAAACTCCCCATAATTAGCGAACCAGGGAGCATCAGGAGTATACGCTCCAACGCCTCCAATATTCACCCCCGGAGCATAGGTCGTCTGACCAGTTCCGTCGTAATCAATGACATCGCCTACCCAAAGATTGAGATTATCCGACCCTTTGTTGACAATAATTGATTTTGCAAAAACGTAGTCTGTATTAGGTTCAATGGAGAAATCACTAATCACTTCTACATCGGTACGGAAAACCAAAGCCTGGCCGTCATGTATTTCCAGCACTTCATTAGCTCCGATCGGTGTACCATCATCGATTCTAAAGATGCGGGCCTCTGTGCGAATTTGGCTGAATGGAGCTGTATTTGTAGTGACATAAATTGTATCTACCCGCAAGATAGTATTGATCCACCAATCATCACCGGTTTCATTGCTGTAAGCCATTTTAAGAAAACGAATCCAATCCAATTGATCCAAATCAATGCCTTTAACCAAAAGATCCAGGGGCAGGCCCTTAGAATAACCGATTTGCGCATCAAAGCTTTCATCGGCAATAGCCATGGTTATCCGTTCATTTTCCAATACAAAATCAAACTCGGTCGTATTGATGTAACCTCCGGAAATAATACGCTTCCCTTCTCCGGCCCAGGCTAAGTTATCAATTAAGGCAAATCCATTGGCAATCGTAAAGTTCAAGGCAGTATCAGCCGGAGTAGCTACATTGACCGACTGAGAAATCGGTAGATAGCCTACAGCCGTAGCGGTAGCGGTATAAACATCTTTAGGTAAAACTACGCAATAGTTCCCGTCTGCATCGCTCAAGGCCTCTGCTTTTACCTGACTATTAATATCCTTAAACTTGATTAACACATTATTCACCGAAAAAGCATGGATATCCTGAAAAGTACCACATACCATTTGCAAATTGCTATCCAGCACTACCGGATCGAATCCATCTGAGGGTTATTATTCGGGTAGTTCCAGCTATCCAGCAGATTTTCACTCAATACGAATTGGGTCCAATCCAGATTATCGCGGTTTTGATTTTTGTGAATGACATCCATAGCTGCTCCCGTGTGAAGCCCGCCGGAAGTGTTATTCCCTACATCCACAGTGCTGATATTAACGATCAGGCTATAACTTTGCACAAAGAAGTATTGGGTGCCGTTTACAATGTCTTTTCCGTTGCTCCCGTAATTGTAGCCGGGATCTTCGGTAGCCCATCCGGCGGGGATTGCATCAGGTAAGGTTGTTTGAGCGGTAAGGAAGGAGGATAAAAAACAAAAGAAAAAAGGTAAAAAGGATATTGTTTCATAGTGGGTGCGATTTGTTTTTTATCAGGCGAATATCCTGTTTTTTGGGTAAAAAAGGGTTAGTTGATGAATTACTAAATTGTTAAGTTTGATCACAGATTACGCTGATGACGCAGATTAGAGGGGAGCTTTGCTCCCCATTTTAAGCAAACCTTTAGGTTTGCCAATAACTCACCCAAGGTATTCTTCAGCGAATCGCCCGAGCCTAAATCATCGGGCGTTAACTTAAGTTCTTTATAGCCCGGCACTTCAGTGCCGGGGGGAATAGTTGTCAGATTGGGCTTTAGCCCCTTGGTTATTAATGGGCTAAAGCCCCGATAAATATTAACACTACACCTGGCGCTAAAGCGCCAGGCAAAGAAAAAGCATAAGTTGACGACATTAGCGGAAGCCCACTACAAAAGAGCAAAAGGCTCCTTCGAAAGTGTTGCGCTGATTGGCCAATTTTCGGTGGCTATCTATACGATTAATTGCTTAAGATAATAGTTGCCAGAAAGGGCAATTCTACTTCTTTCGTCGGCCGGGAGGCTGACAGCTTAAAAGCAGGAAGTGGAATGATCACATTTCACTTCCTACTTCATAAGCTTTCCACTTTCCACCCACTTACTCCTTTTTCTTCCTTGCCAAAAGAAACCCCTAACAATATCACTTCACGGCCATCATGGCGGTAGGGTTCCGCGTAATTTTTCTCTCGTATTTGACGGATTGCCACCTCAGGTGACTGGTTGTATTTAAATTCGATGATGTAGATGCATTTTCCAGTTTTCACGACGGCATCCACGATGCCATCGCCAGCAGATACTTCGGCATTTATATAACACCCCATAAGGCTTAAAGCAGTGTAAACGATGGCATGATAAGCAGCTTCATTGCGTTTCTCAAAGATCCGACCCGGAATACTTTTTAATAAGCTATTTAATATAGAAATAAATAGTTCAACATCTTTAGTTTGCAAAGCCTGACCAAGCTTAAGAGCTAGGGGTACGGCATCACCTTCAGCCCGATAGCTATAGGTATTCACTAAATGTTGAAGCAGGCTAATTTTAACTTCTTTATTGGGATAGGACAGAACATAGTACAAAGGATAAGGGGTATCCTTGATCGTCAGGTAGCCTGTTTGAAAAAGTAGACTGCGATAATCCGGGGTAATCAAATCTAGAGAGTTCAGCTGGCTAGCAGATGTATCCAGATTGTCTAGTGAGAAATGATAGCCTTCTTTCAATACTTCAATTAAGAAATTGGGCGTACCAGAAGTGAACCAATAATTATTGAAAGTGCCATCGGCCATAAAGTTTAGAATAGAAAAGGGATTATAAAGACGTTCGTTACCAGTCCATGAATAACCATTGTACCAACTTTTTATTTCAGTAAGTTGTTCTTTTGTTGTTCTCCCTGATGCTTCAGCTAATGCTTCGATTCTATCCTTAAAATAATATTCCAACTCTGCCTGTGTATATCCTGCTATGGCGTTAAACTGCTTATTTATAGTAATATCTCGAAGGTTATTTAAATCCGAAAATATGCTAACTTTGCTAAACCTGGATACACCGGTCAACAAAACAAACTTGAGATAGGGATCTGCATCTTTTATAACAGAATAAAAAAAACGTAAAGTTTGCCGATTGATTTCCAACTGTTCAGGATTCCGAATATAGTCTACTAATGGCTTATCATATTCATCAATCAAAATGACTACTTTTCGCTCCTTACCTAAATGCTCGATCAATTCCTTAAAGCGAAGCGCTAAATTTGGAGCTTTTAACTCTAAAGAATGCTTTTCAGCAACTATTGCTATTGCATTATCCAGGGCTGCTTCCAAACTCAGACCATCTAGCCTATAACCAATGTTCCCAAAGGATAGATGTATAACAGGATTTTTTGCATCCCAATCCCACTTATCCTCGATCCAAAGCCCTTTAAAGCATTCTCTCTGCCCTTGAAAAAGCTCTCGCAATGTTGACACTAAAAGTGATTTTCCAAAACGTCGTGGACGAGAAAGAAAATAATATTTGCTCGAATCTATTAACTGATAAAGCAATTCCGTTTTATCTACGTAAAGATAGTTGCCTTCCCGGAGCTCTCTAAAATCCTGTATGCCTATCGGTAATTTTTTCATGAAGGTAAAGGTAGTGAGGAAGTAGGAAAGTAGAAAGTTAAAAGTAACAAGTAATAAAGTGATCAATTCACTTTCTACTTCTCACTTTTTCCCTTTCTACTTTCTTTGTCGGGGTGACTGGATTCGAACCAGCGACCACACGCCCCCCAGACGTGTACTCTAACCGGGCTGAGCTACACCCCGTTTTTTAATCGGATCGCAAAGATAAGGGATTTTATACTTATTTTCAAGATAAAAGCAGCAATTCTCTTTTATCTAATTAGCAAAATTTCACCAATTAACTGTTTAAAATCTGCCTCATTTGGTCGCTTCACCTCTATCCTGTATGCATACACATCCGCCGGAAAATCACCGCCATCCCAAAGGCGGGCACCATCGGTAAAAGACTGAGAAGCACTGCCTTCCGCTACCGCTTGACCAAAGCGATTGAAGATTTGATAACTTCTCACCACTGCCTCTCCGGTGAATATCAAGGATAGAAAATCATTAGTGCCATCTCCATTCGGAGTGAACAGGTCAGGTACCTGAATGCCTGACTGCTCCTGTACTTCTACGTTAACGACTGCCTCGGCAGTACATCCCGAATTCCCGCTAACGGTAACCGTAAACAAGGTAGATTCAGACCCATTAAATTCAGGATCATCGCAATCGCTGCAACTCAGGTTTTCCTCCGGATTCCATTCATAACTCACACCTCCTGAAACAAATAGCTGCAAGGACTCGAATTGATTAATCGTCGTATCGGAAGTAATGTCCACATCCGGAGCAGGATCGTAGCCTAAAGTGAAAAAGGTAGTATCGGCGCAAGTTCCCGCTGTATCTATGTAGTAAAAATCAATAGGTCCTTCTTGCGAAACATCTGCTGGCATAAGAATTGGATTTAATGTAGAATCTAACCAAAAACCATCATCATAGGGATTTCCTTGTAGCAATGGAAATAAGTCTAATGTTTCAACCCCTTCACAACGCGATAAACTTAAATCATCAACATTTCCAGCATTCACATTTCCAATAAAAATGGAAAACGTATCTGTAATTGTACTGTTGCAAAAGCCGTCAAAAGTATTGTACACCTGGTAATAGCCATCCTCAAGGCTGGAAGCGGCAAACAAACCGTTTTCATCAATACAATTGCCACAATCAGCGCTCCAATTGCCTCCGGGGCTAGTGAGACTCGCTAAGAGCGTATCTTGTTCAAAATTGCAAAGAGAAATGGATATATTTTTTCCAATACCAGACAATGGTGAAATGATTACATTCGAGGAGCAATTCCCTTCCTCAAGCTCAATAAACTGATTAATATCTACATCAGTAAAAATACAGTCCTTCCCGGAAGGCCACTCGACGATCAGAGAATCAATTAATAGGGCATCGCTCAAGCCAAAATGGAGCCAAAGCGGATTTTGACCGGTCTTGGAGTTTTGTGAAGAAACATGGCGTACTTGCCAGTTTGGCTGGCCGTTGATTTCGGTTTTCACCCTTACTTTTGCCCCAATTCCCGCACGATTACTTTCCGCTCCTTTACAAGCAATTTTTAACCATGCGATGCAATCTGCGCCTTTATTTCGGAAAAAATAGTCTTCTAAATTAGCAGGCTTTGTTAAATGCAAATCAAGCCAGCCGTCATTGTCATAATCGACAAAGATGGCGCCATTGCTTAATGAACCGCTGGTGGGCAAGGGGAAGATTTGCCCATCGTACTGACTGCTGACGTCCGTGAAATTTGCTTCCCCATCATTTTGCCAGAGCCGGTTTTCATTGCCCCAGAAGCCACAAGTGAAGAGATCGAGATCACCATCGTTATCAAAATCGCCCCAATTGGCAGCCCAGGTGGTGGTATTAGCTCCTATATTCTGTGATGTAAAGGTACCATCGCCATTATTCAAATACAATTTGTCTGTGCCATCCCCTGCAGCCGCTTGATTGGCTGCAAAAAGATCCAAAAAGCCATCATTATTGGCATCTATCCAGTTGGCGGAGCGCGTATTGGCAGCATCTGTGATTATATCGCCAGCATTGGTTACCTCCGTGAAATTACCATTGCCATCGTTTTGATACAATTTATTAATCCCAGGATCGGTCGCTCCATTTTGATAGTTCGCTACGAAAAGATCTAAATCCCTGTCATTGTCATAATCGCCCCAGATGCAGGCGGACGTCCAGGCCACATCAGTGGTTACCGGGCTGCTGTTCACGAGGTTAAAAGTTCCATCGCCTTCATTATGATACAAGCGGTTAGCTCCATCATTCCAACGGGCCAGTATCAAATCCACAAATCCGTCATTATCGAAATCCCCCCAGGAAACGGTTCCTTCATAGGGTTGAGGCACAGAAGGCGTAGCTCCTGTGTTAGGCGTTAAAGTAAAGCCGGTGCCATCCTCATTGAGCCAAAGCTCATTAATGCCGTTGCTATTCCAGGTGGCAGCGATGTACACATCCAGGTCTCCATCGTTTTCTATATCCGCCCAGGCATGCGCGAAAGGATTGTTTTGAGAAGAAATGATATACCCCGAAGGAAGAAAGACATTATTGCCTTCATTGAGAAACAGATTGGTCGTATTTACAATATCCGGAAACGTGCCTCCTGAGCCGGAAACGAAAACATCCAGATCGTAGTCATTATCCACATCTACCCAGCTTACGCCCCGCAGATAGGAAGAATCATCGAGGAATGGAAAATTTTGAGGTTCGAACTCAATTTGGGCGCATAGCAGCGGACTGAAAAGGATTAAGAGCAAGCACGTAAGAAACCAGTTTATTCGCATGGAGGTTCAATTTTATGTTTGGCGTTTGACTTATTATTCGGTTTGGAGCACTGAAGATCCAGAACAAGTCTAAATTATAAAACTTAGGCCAGAATCAAAATTTTTGAAACTCCTAATTTTTTATATTTTGGCTCTAGTGCTTCAGGAACTTCATAGTGTCACAAGGATTAAGAATAGGTGCTGTAATTCAATGTTTTAGGACCGGCCTTATTCAATTTAGCTTTTTGTCCCGAATCAAGTTCGGGACAAAAAGCGTTAAAAATTGAATACAGCCTTGATTTTTTGCTACTTTTTTATCAAGAAAAAAGTAGACAACTCACTGATTAACATAAATTTGTAAAGATTTTACAAAACATGAGCCATCCCGAAAATTCGGGATGACTCATGTTTAAGGACTTCCCAAATTAATTTCGACCAAACGAAATCATCTAGAACCTATATTTTTCACTGCTCTTCTTCATTATCAAACAAAATTTGCGAGAGATTTTTATTTTTAACCGTTGAAATCCATTCTTCCAATTGATGAAAATGAAGAAGCAACTCTTCGTAGGAAGCCTTTGCAAGTATAGCTATTTTAAGTTCTATCCATTTCTTTTTTGCTTCTTCCTTTTTTGCTTCCAACTTTTTCTGATCTTTCATATTATCATCAATCACAAGGTATATGCAGAAAATTAATAATGTGATCACAAAAGCAGATAAAGTCAACCATCCCCAGGACAGGTCACTTTGAGGGGCAAAAGGTTTTTCAAAAACCAGATAAAATACAACCGTAAAAACAATGATGGCCAGCATAAATAATGGGAAAACCATTTTCCCTGTCAAGTCCTTCTTCAGTTTCTCTTGCTTGAAGCTAAGCTGTTGCACAAAACGTTCATAAGCAGAGAAGGAAAATATCTCCTCAGGAGCACAATGCTCGTATATTTTCCATTTGATCCAATGCCGATCTGTTTGAAATGCCTTTAATGGCCCCTTTTTTAAGGAATTATCTTTAAGCAGTCCAGACAGTTTTTCATCGATTTCCTTGGTTTTCGACTTTTCTTCCATTTGATTTTTGAGTTCGATGAGCAAAGCAGGATGTCCTTGTTCAAAAGCTTCTTTTTGGATCTGCTCTGTATTACTTTCCCATTCAATGGTTTTGGAAAGAGCTTCTTCAAAATGCTTTTTTTGCACCGATTTCATCAGGTATTCTACATAAGGCTCCACATTTTCAGCTTTCTCGGTGGCTTTCCACAGCTTAAGTTCAACCAATTCATCGCGATTAGCTTTAGCTTTTGAGATATATTTTGAATGAGGAAATTGCTTTATAAATTCATTGTAATACTCCGTAGAGTTCTCCAAAAGCGCTTCTTTCCAACTCTCCTCCATATCCAATTGCTTTTTGGCAGCATCTTCCACCAATCTTCTTATCTCTTTAGAAACCGAGCATAATTGGTCTTTAAAATGATCCCCATAAATATCTTTAAAGGGTTTAATATTTGATTTCAGCTTTTTTAATTTACAAATAGGATTTGCCTCAACGCTGCAATGATCATAAAAAACGGGAATTAACTTAAGCTTGGCAAGCCGGTCAGCTTCCACTAATTTCCTTAGTAAATAGCCCGACCCAAATTTAGACTGAACAAAACTGTAACTGATCAAACAGATTATGGAAGAAGTGGCATCAATTAGCCTTTCGGTATCCCATTCAAACCAGCACACATCGTTGACAGGCACGAATTTGACATCACCTAAGCAGGCAGCGTTTTCCACGCATTGAAATTGATCTTGAAAATCGCGTTTAAGCAGCTCATCTTTTGGAGAATACACAAAAAAATTGTGGGAATCCAGGGTTTTTGTTGTTGATCTCACGGGGTTTGGAGTTTGGTTGTCTAAAAATAATCATTTATTTTTAATTTGGCAAGTTTCAAATTTTGACCCCCATTAGGGTTATACTAGACTGCTGCTCGTTTTTTTGATGAAAAATTAAAAAAATGAGCAGCAGTCTAGTAAAAAATCATTAATTTAGGGATTAGGCAATTAATAAGCTACCCAAATTTTGCGAAGTAATTTTTTT
>CAZHZT010000128.1:0-16948 GCA_964537285.1 uncultured Saprospiraceae bacterium
CTGGGAGAACCCAGGGCTACGATCAGGCAGGCCTAACGGCCTGCTTTAAGGGCTTACATAATTAATTTTGACCAAATGAAATCATCTAGAACCCTTTTTTAAGATTTTTTAAAAAATCTTAAAAAAAGCCTCTCTCAATACAAACAAAATTTCTTCACAGGGAAACTATGAACTCGTTCTTGAACTCCCGCATAAAACAATCACTCATATGATGAAAAAGCTATTTGGTTTAATCCTACTAATCATCCTATCCATCAATTTATCAGCTCAGGAAAACGCTGCTCAGGAAGAAGCGAAACGCAAAGCAGAAGAAGCGAAAAAGCAACGCCTGATTAAAGAATACAAAAGAAAAGCTGCCGAAGAAGCTAAGCAAAAAAACCAACAGCCTCCTTCACAGAAAGCCCAAACGCTGCCTGGTGTTTTTGACCGGGAACGTCGTACATCAGGAGAAGCTAGAGAAATGCGCCCGAATAAGAGCACACAGGATCATTTCAAAGAAACTTATTACGCTTACCTTAATGAATATCGCTCTGTTAAAGGCAGACAAATAGGCTTGGAAAACCCTCCGTACCCGAAAACATTCAAAGAAAATGATAAAATGGGCTTAAAATCAGGGGATGAAATCCTCATTCCTGCAGAATACGACCAGATTGGCCGGCTGGTTTCCTCTCGTCGCCTCTCTCTAAAAGACAGTAAAGCCGGCGCTTTCAGCTTTTACGGAGAGTTAATGATTCCATTTGTATACGACGAATTAAAGTATTTCGCAGCTGGTAGTCCTCAGGATTACAGCGTGTACCATCCTAAAAAAGATGAAAAAAATACGATTCTGAAATTGATGGCTGCCCGCTATGTTGCTAAAAGTTCATCCAAGAAAAAATTCGGGATCATTGATGCTTTTAATCGCCTCGTACTTCCTTTTGAATATGATGAAGTAAAAGCTTTTGGCCCGCCACTCAATTATATCAGTACCGTTAAAGACGGGGTGGCCGCCGCTTATGACCTGGAATTAAACCCTTTGATTTCAGCGGAAGCTGGCTTCGACTTCGTGGGTAAATTCAATGATAAACCTTACTGGTCAGTCGGTAAAAATGGTAAAAAAGGCATCTACTCAGATGGAAAAATTCTAATTCCTATCGAATACGTCAACGTTTTGCCCTTTTTTATAGCCTGGGAAAAAAACCAGCCTTTCCCTTCTTACTATTTAGCGGTTGGTGAAAAAGGTCAGGGGCTATTAGACAATGCAGGGAACATAGTGATCCCTGCTGAATATCAGGAAATCCGCTCTACCTTGACACCTAACGGCTACACTGCTGATTTCTCTGAACTTCCTCTTTATCTGCAGGGAAGAAAAAATGATCAGTGGACCTTATTGGACAATTCAGGAAAAACACTTATGGAACTCAATGGGGCTTTAGTCATCAATCATTTGCCGCTTCCAAATGATAAAACTTTATTTACCATTTCACTCCCTGGCGATGGAGAGAAAAAAATAGAGATCCGGGATGTGAAGGGAAATGTAAAGTTCGAATGCGCCAATTGCAATTTTGTAACGAATAAAAGATCAAGGGATTTCCAGAACATTCAGAATCAAATGAAGGCTAAATTTCCAGACAAAACGCTGGTAGCTACCATTTATAGCCAGCAACAGCGGAAATTTACAGCGGCCGTTTTCGACGATAGTTCATTAGAAAATGTCGAGTAATGTGGAAAATTATCATCCCTGTGAAACGTCAGGAATTTTTGGCTATAACCAAGATTTGGAAATCGCAGTGCCTGAAGATCAGGTTGAAAATGCAATGGACTTGCTGAAAGCACTTAATATTATTTCAAAATAACTGGCGCGGACAGTTGAAAAGTCATCTCTTTTCTTTCTCTGAAATGCTTTCATCGAAGCGCAGCCCGTTTATTTTATTTTTTCCAAAGAAAAAATAAAATAAACGGGCTGCGCTTCGAACAAAATCCCCTAAAAACAGCTTATATTTAGTGTTTCAGGAACTAAATCCTTGACACTTTTGACGGCTTCTTTTGGCGGTCTACTTCGTTGCTCATCGGTCACGTAGCTTTGGGCTATGCTCCCTCTTCGCGCCTCGTTTGCCACCAAAAAAATCGCCTCTAAAGCTATCAAGGATTTAGTTCCTGAAGCACTAGCAAAAGAAGTTTTTTCCAAACGCTTCAGTTTTTGCCATTTATTTGTATATTGCCACAAAGGCTATATTCTTAAGCCTTTACCATTACCCCTTAACCTAAATATAGTCAAGAACACAAAATAGTGCTAAACTTCTTATGCTTTCAGACTTAAAAAGACACACCCGAATTGTCGATATTGTCGGTGATATGATCCGCGTGAAAACTTCCGAGGTTTTTTTGGAAGAACTCGCGATCATTGAAAATATCGATGGGCAGCGCTCTCTTGCCCGCGTTGTAGAACTCAACGACGACAATGCGAACCTGCAAGTTTTTGCAGGTGGAAAAGGCATTTCTACCCATGCCACCGTCCGCTTCCTTGGCCATTCCATGCAAGTAGCCTATTCTGATAATATATTGGGCCGCGTTTTCGACGGAACGGGCAGACCTATTGATGGCGGCCCGGCATTAAGCGAAGACAAAACCATTCCTATTGCCACTCCTACCGTGAATCCGGTGATGCGTGTCATGCCCAAGAAAATGATACGTACCAATATTCCGATGATCGATATTTTTAACAGCTTGGTGGAAAGCCAGAAAATACCGATCTTCTCCGTTTCGGGAGAACCTTATAATGCCCTGCTGGCCAGAATTGGCTTCCAGGCAGAAGCGGATGTGGTCGTATTCGGCGGATTGGGGCTTATTTTTGACGATTATCACTTTTTCCGCACTCAATTCGAAGAACATGGGGTCGCACATCGCACAGTGATGTTCGTCAACCAGGCTTCGGATCCGGTCGTTGAACGCCTCTTAGTGCCTGACCTGGCGCTTTCCGTTGCGGAGCGAATGGCTGTAGAAGAAAATAAAAGGGTCTTAGTTCTTCTAACGGACATGACGGCCTATGCGGATGCCATGAAAGAAATCGGGATCTCCCTCGAACGCATTCCCGCCGTGCGCGGATATATGGGCGACCTCTACACACAATTGGCGCGCCGCTACGAAAAAGCTTGTGATTTTAAGGGCGCTGGTTCCGTTACAATCCTTACCGCAACAACAATGCCCGGGAACGATGTCACACATCCTGTGCCGGATAATACGGGCTACATCACTGAAGGACAATACTACCTTCATGACGGCGTACTTGATCCTTTCGGTTCGCTTTCCCGCCTTAAGCAGCATGTAGTTGGTGAGGAAACCCGCGAAGATCACTCCAATGTAATGAATGCGATGATCCGTTTCTACTCAGGGGCTGTTGAAGCAGAAAAAAAACAGGCGATGGCTTTCGAATTAACAGATTTTGATTATAAGCTTCTGAAATTCGGGAACCTCTTCCGAAAGCGCTTTATGGATATCAATGTTTCAATACCTGTGATTGAAGGCCTTGACCTTTGTTGGCAAACTCTTGCCGAATGTTTCGAGTCACATGAGCTCCTTATGAAAAAACGTTTGATCGAAAAATACTTCCCGAAGAATGGCCAAACTGGATCTGAATAAAAGCGAGTTACACAAACAACGGGAGCAACTTAAATTATATAAAAAAGTACTCCCCTCTCTTGACTTAAAACGTCAACAGCTAACCGCTGAATGGCATAAGTCAAGAAAAGCGCTTCAAAAAGCTAAAGACGACCTGGAAGCACTCTATTCCAAAACGGCAGCACAGATTCCCATGCTGGCCCTGGATAATATTCAACTACACAACCTGGTGAGCATTGAAGCGGTGAGGATCGAAGAAGAAAACGTGGCCGGTGTCCGCTTACCAAAATTAATGGATGTTCAAACCAGTATAAAGGATTATTCCATGCTGGCTCAACCTCACTGGATTGATAAAGTAGCCGATCGGCTGGAAGAAGCCGTAAGACTAACATTACTTATAAATGTCGCCGAAGACCGGGAGAAAGAACTCAAACGAATGGTGCGCAGAGTTACGCAAAGAGTAAATCTATTCGAAAAAGTCCTGATCCCGCAAACAGAATACAATATCAAGCGAATTCAAATTTATATGGGCGAAGCAGAACGCGCAGCAGTAGTGCGCTCGAAACTGGCTAAATCTATGTTGATAAAGAAAAACAGGTAAAATACAATTACGGAGGCTTGCGTTCCCGGTTTTTCTTCGAAAAACCGGGAACGCAAGCCTCCGTAATTGTATTTACTTACTATATCGATTTAAATGAGTATTGTAAAACTAAATAAAATAACCCTTTGTGGCCTGACCGAACAGAAAGAGTCCGTTCTGAAAGACTTGCAGGAGCTGGGCTGTTTGCATATCATTCCTTTTAATTCAGGAGAGCAAGAGGTAACGATTAATAAATCCAATTCTAAGGCCAGAGAGGCATTAAAATATATATTAAGCTGCCCTCAAAAACGCAACCAAATTCACATCCCTCAGCGGTTTGATGCTCAGCTGGTAGAAAAAGAAGCTCTTAAAATAAAAGAGCGAACCGCCAATCTTCAAGACGAACGGGACTTTCTCCAGAATCGCATTGAGCAACTCAGACCTTTTGGTTATTTTGATTATACCCCGCTGGAGCGCTTCAACCACATGCGATTGTGGTTTTATGCCTTCCCACATTATAGACTGAAAGAAATTCCGGAAGAATTTGTCTGGCAAGTTGTAGAACGAGACGCCCGCTTTAGCTACCTGGTAGTCATTTCTAAAGAAGAGCCCAAAGGAATGCCCCTTGCTCGCATCCATGTTGGAAGTATTCCGTTAGCACAGCTGGAAGAACGGCTCGAAGAAGTGATTATGGAAATAGAGGACCTCCAGTCCGAACGGGTCAAACTAACGCGCTGGGCCGAGATGTTCGACAATAGCATCCATAAGCTGGAGGATTATGAGCTGCTTAAAAAAGTGGCGGGTCAAACGTACGACGAAGACCTTCTTTTTGCCCTGCAAGCCTGGATACCTCGCGAACGCCTCTCAGAGCTCATGAGTTATTCCCAAAGAAACGGCCTGGCTGTTCTTTCTGAAACACCAGACCCTTCAGAAACTCCGCCTACACTGATGCGCAACCATGAATTACTGGCTGGTGGGCAGGACTTGTTGAGTTTCTACATGACGCCCAGCTATTGGCTTTCCGATCCGTCACTGATCATCTTTTTCTCGTTTATGGTATTTTTTGCAATGATCATGAGTGATGCGGGATATGGGTTTATACTAGCATTTATTGCACTGGTATACTGGAGGAAGATGGGTAAATCTGCTATTGGCCAACGCTTGAGAGTACTCTTTGCGGGCTTATCAGCCTCAACCATTATTTGGGGTATGTTGGTAGGAAGCTATTTTGGCTATTCACCAGCAGAGAACAGTATTTTTAGTCAAATCAAGGTTTTTAACCTGCAGAACTTCGATCAGATGATCCAGCTAACGGTCATCATTGGGGCCATTCAAGTAATAATTGGCAATATAGTAGATGCCATCCAACGAAGACCGTCTCTTTCGATGCTGGCACCGATAGGGTGGATTTTCGTAATCATTGGTGGTCTATTGATTGTCTTTACAGGTTGGACGGAAACGACTTCTGGTCAGGCTGGACTCGGCCTGGTGATAGCAGGCTTAGCTCTGGTAGTTGGTTTTGCCGGAGCAGGTAAACCCATTTTATATTGGATCTTTTCCGGCCTGCAAGACATCACCAAGGTCACAAGTGCCTTCGGAGATGTATTGAGCTATCTCAGACTTTTTGCATTGGGTCTGGCCAGTTCATCATTGGCCATTGCTTTTAACGGCCTGGCACAGCAAGCTTATGAATCAAGCCCTAGCTTAGGGTTATTATTTGCTATAATCATACTATTAATTGGGCACACCCTTAATTTTGTGTTGAGCCTGGTAAGTAGTGTTGTTCATGGATTACGCTTAAATTTAATTGAATTTCTTAACTGGAGTACCCCGGAAGAGGGGACGCCATTTAAACCATTTAAAAAAAATGGTTCTTTGACATAAATTGTGGAAAATGGAACTTCAAAATGTCAAAGAACGAAAAAAATCTTCTATAAATTTAAATTCGGTTAACGGGAAACGGTTATCCGCATTTAAATTTATGTAAATTAAGTAATATGGATCAACTATTATTAATACTTGGATGGATCGGAATTTATGCGCCTCTAGCGATGGGCGCCATAGGTAGCATTATTGGATGTGCTCGTGCCGGTCAGGCTGCACAGGGGGCAATGCTGGAAGTAGAAAGCGGCTACGGCCGTTTTGTAGGGGTTTCTGCGATGCCCTCTTCCCAAACGATTTACGGTATTGTGGTAATGCTAACGCTTACCAGACCAGTCACCCTGGAGAATGCTGCCGGCCTGTTCGCCATTGGGGCACTTTCGGGCCTGGCACTTTTACTGAGCGCTACCTATCAGGGAAATACCTGCGCATCTGCTATTCAGGTTTCTAAAAGCAAGCCGGAAGTATTCGGTCTTTCTATAGCCCCTGCTGCCGTAGTAGAAGGTTTCGCAGTATTTGTATTTGTTTTTGGATTGATCCTGGCAGGATCGCTACCCAATTAAGTAAACGAGGAGCGATTATTAGACGACGAGCAGGCCTGAAGGCTTAGTTGTAGTCCAATAATCGCTCCTTGCAAAAAAAAGAAGTTCTTTGACATAAATTGTGGAAAATGGAACTTCAAAATGATAACCCTTTCAGCCACAAGGGCATTCAAGGCTTATCATTTTGAAGTTCCACACAATTTGTCAAAGAACGAAAAAAGAAAACCTATGTCTGATACAAAGGAAAAAGTCTCGAACAACGTCCAGTCTCTTATTGACCGACTGCGGGATGATGGCATTAAAGCTGGAAATGAAGAAGCCCAAAAACTGATCTCCTCGGCCGAGCAAAAGGCAAGTGAGATCGTGCACAAAGCAAAAGAAGAAGCCTCACGTTTGAACCAAAAGGCCGTTGAAGATATCCGCTCAGAAAGAGAGGCCGCTAATGAGGCTTTGCGCATTGCACTGAGGGATGCTCAAAACATGCTTAGAGAACAGGTCACCTCCAACTTTGCCGTTCAGCTTAAGCGTATGATCAGTCAAAAGCTCAAAGATACTTCGTTTCTGAAAGAAATGATCCTGGCGGTTGCAGGTCGCGTAGCAAAAGATATCAATATGACCTCTAATGCCGAAGTGCTGCTGTCACAAGCCTGGCTCCAAGAAACCGAGCCATCGGAACAACTCGAAGTTGCTCAAAAAGAACAGGATACCTTTATCGCTGAGCTTACGAAAGAAATGGTCAATGAAGGGATTGCAATAAACATTCAGGAAATGAAAGCTTCAGGTTTTAAAATATTTTTAAAAGATCAGGAGATTGAATTGGATCTTACCGACGATGCCCTTTCTGAGATGATCCTGAAATACCTGAGCCCCCGTTTTAGAGCGCTATTAAGTGGTGTAATGTAATGAGTAAACGAAGATACTATACTTTAATCGCTAGTCTTCCTTATTTGCCTAAGTTCTACAAGCTTAATCGCTTGCCGATCAATGAAATTCGCTTGAATAAACGCAGGGAAATGCTGGACCCCAAAGACACGGACCTCGTAGAAAGGGCAACAGAATTCCTGCTCTGGCATCGCCAGTCTTTCGAACGCACTGCCGTTGATGTGTATGATCGCTTCCGGAAAGCTACTGAATGGAGCGAGGGATATTCTTCGCTCATCGAGCATCTGCGTTTCCGTAAAAATATGCGCTTCATCGTAGCTTCTCTGCGCATGAAAGCACGTAAAATGGACAGGCCCGTGCTACCAGATGTCTGGAAAAAAGATTCCATAGCTACGCATGTCATTAGAAATTGGGAAAGCCCGGACTTCAAACTAGGAGCCCATTTCCCCTGGATCGAAGCGTTTGCAACCCTTATTTCCGAAGATAAATCCTTCGATGCCGAAAAGCTCCTTTTGGATCAGGCCTGGGAATCAGCGGATAAAATGGGGCGCATTGATCCTTTTGGCCTCGAAGCTTTTCTAGGCTATTTGTTTAAGTGGGATATTAGTTACAGATGGTTACAATACAACGAAGAACAAGCAAAAATTCGATTTAAAAAACTGGTAGAAGAAATTATTCATGAGCAATCCAACAGCCTCAGCGCAGACGAACTCAACTAAAACCGAAGCAGCCGCCAAAGTCATCTCCGCACAGGAAAGCCTGGTGACGATTAGAGTCGAAGACCGCCCACTCGTGATGAATGAAGTAGGGTTTATCCTGACAGGTGGAGACCGCCTAAAAGCAGAAGTCCTTAGAGTAAGAGGGAAAGAAGCAGATATGCAGGTATTTGAAGATACCAACGGCGTACGCATCGGTGACCCCGTAGAACTTACCGGGGCTATGCTGTCCGTTACTTTAGGCCCTGGCTTGCTGGGACAAGTATACGATGGCTTGCAGAACCCGCTCAATGCCATGGCCGACAAGTATGGCTTTTTTATGAAAAGAGGCGTTGAAATATTTCCCCTCAATAAAGAAAAACACTGGGACTTTAAACCTACCGCTAAAGTAGGCGACCAACTTGTAGCAGGCGCCACGATGGGAACCGTTCAGGAAGGACCGATCCAGCACAAAATCATGATCCCTTTCAATGAAAGCGAACCACTTGAAATCACCTGGATCAGGGAAGGAAAGGTGACTGTAGAAGAACCCATTGCCAGAATAAAAGGCAAAGACGGTCAGGAGCGCACGCTCAACATGGTGCAAAGCTGGCCCGTCAGACGCCCGATGACAGCCAACATGCTTCGCCATCAATACGTAGAAAGACTTTATCCCTCTGAGTTGTTGGTTACTTCCCAACGCATCATCGACACCTTCTTCCCTGTAGCCATAGGAGGTACAGGTTGCATCCCGGGGCCTTTCGGAGCCGGGAAAACCGTGCTCCAAAGTTTGATTTCCCGCTTTGCAGAGGTAGACATCGTGATCATTGTGGCTTGCGGTGAGCGGGCAGGTGAAGTAGTGGAAACGATTACCACTTACCCGGAAACAACTGACCCCAGAACAGGGAACTCTCTCATGGATCGTACCATCATCATCTGTAATACATCTTCCATGCCTGTGGCAGCCCGGGAATCCTCCATTTACACCGGGATCACTCTCGCAGAGTATTATCGCCAAATGGGGCTGCAAGTTCTACTCATTGCCGATTCCACTTCGCGTTGGGCGCAAGCTATGCGCGAAACATCCGGGCGACTGGAAGAGATTCCGGGAGAAGAAGCTTTCCCCGCCTATCTTGATTCGCGTATCCGAAATGTTTATGAAAGAGCTGGAGTGATCAAAAACCCAGATGGGGACACGGGCTCCTTAACAATGATCGGCACTGTATCCCCTGCCGGAGGTAATTTTGAAGAGCCGGTTACTCAGGCCACCCTTGGTACCGTCAAAGCTTTTCTAGGTCTTTCCTCTGAACGCGCCTACAAGCGCTTTTATCCAGCCATTGACCCACTCATCTCCTGGTCGCGCTACCGGGATCAATTGAAATCCTGGCTGAATAAGAACCTGACGGAAACCTGGACCGATGATGTAGATTTCATGCAGGAACTATTAGTAAGAGGCGACTCCGTTCGTCAGATGATGCAGGTAGTGGGTGAAGAAGGGATTACTTTGGAGGACTTCATTCTGTCTCAGAAAGCAACCCTGATCGATATGGTTTATTTACAACAGGATGGTTTTGATGATATCGATGCTTCCATGCCCCTTGACCGGCAGCTGGAGAGTTTTAAATTACTCAAAAGCATTGTCATCAGCGAATTGAGTTTTAAAGAAAAAGAAGAAGCCAGAGATCTTTTTACCCGCCTGACAAACGGGTACAAGAACTTTAATTACACGGTATTTAATAGTAATGAATACAAGGAGCAGAAAGAAGCGATTGACGAGATGATCAGCCCGTTTAGAGTAATGGGCTAACCTATTGTAATTATTTCCCATTGAAGGGTTGTTTGCGCAGCAATTCTCGCTTTGGAAATCCAAAACCAAATTTACGCCGCTTCGCGACGATATTTTCATATGAGGAGATCCGAGGGGCAATTTTGCTTCGCAAAATTGCCCCTCGGATCTCCTCATAAAAGAGTTTTCGCGCCGAAGGCGCGTTTATTTTCAAAGCGAAAATTGCTAAACGCCCCCTTTAGAAAGTACTAAAATTAAAATATGGTTCCTCCTTTTATAATAAAGTTCAAAGTACGCTGGTCGGATGTGGATGCGAATGGGCATGTAAGGAATTCTGCTTATACGGACTTTACCACTCAAGCTCGTTTAGAACTTCTACAGACCTACGGCATCACTCCGCAATTATGGACAAGCCATCAGCTAGGCCCTGTAGTCGTGCGGGAAGAAACTTTTTATAAACGCGAATTATATTTATTGGAAGAAATTTCTGTAAGTTGTGCCGTAGAAAAAGCCAGCAGGGATTTTAAGAAATTTGGCATTTTACAGCGCGTGTTGAATTCCAAAGGAGAGGAAGCCGCCATAACGCATACAGAAGTGCTTTGGATTAGCTTAAAAACGCGTAAAGTCGTAATCCCTCCAAATGAAATGCTTGAAAAGATTGCCAACTTTCCCCAAAGTGATAACTTTTATTGGTGGGAAAAGAAGGAGTAGAAAGTGGGAAGCGGAAACATGGATTATCCCGAAAATTCGGGATGACTCATGTTTCCGCTTCCCACTTTATACTTTATACTTTACACTTTTAATAAACTTAATTATATTATGAGCCAAACAGTACTCATCACTGGTGCCAATGGAAACATGGGGTACGCAATTGTAAAAAGACTTCAGGATGATAATATAACCATATATGGTACTACCTTGACCGGAGGGGAAGCCGTTGACCTGGAGAAGGAAGGCGTTCACGCTTCAGCAGTTAACCTAATGAGTGAAAACACCGTAGCGGATTATATTCAAGGCATAGATGCCGATATCGAAGCCGCTATTTTAACGGTTGGTGGCTTTGCTATGGGTGGTTTTGAAGAAACGGACGGGCAAACCATCCATAAAATGTATCGCCTGAATTTTGAGACGGCCTACTTTATAGTCTGTGCCTTATTGCCCAAATTCGAAGCCAGAGGGGGAGGAAGATTCATTTTAATTGGTTCCCGCCCTGCTCTTAATCCCGTGGAAGGTAAAAACCTGGTGGCTTATTCGCTAACCAAAAACATGGTCATCTACCTGACCGAACTGATCAATGCGCATGGTAAGGGCAAAAACATTGATGCTTCTCTGATCGTGCCTAGCATCATTGATACGCCGCCTAATCGCGCATCAATGCCAGATGCTGATTTCTCCAAATGGGTTACCGTGGAAGCCATTGCAGATACTGTAGCGTTTTTGTTGAGTGATTCCGGGAAACAGACGAGAGGGTCGGTGATTAAGTTGTATAATGAGTCGTGATTCAATTTTAATAGAGAATATTGGAACAAAAGCGCCATTGGCCTACCGGCCAATGGCGCTTTTGTTAAGGTTTCTAGTAAATCATCCTTAGTTCCCTACCCTATCGGCTTCTTCCTCGATCCCTGTCTTTCTTTTTCTCGACTTGATCTTATCATTTCCAAACTTGTAGCTCAGGCTCAGGCTCCCGCGGCGGCTATCCCAGCGGCCAGCACCGTTAGAAACCAAGCCATCGAAGCTGGAAGTACCGCTCCATTGGGTTTCGTAGAAAATATCGCGTACGCTGAGTTTTACGTTAAGTTTATTTTTGAAAAATTGACGTTGTAAGCCAATGTCAAGGCTCCAGTTAGAATCATATTCAAAAACACCACCCCAGACACCAGGGCCTGAGTAATAGCTTGAAATCTCTCCGGTAAAATTATGCGGCAGCTTAAATGTATGTTGCTGAAAAATGTTGTAAGTATATGCCTGAACATCTACAATAGCGCCATCGCCATAATCCGCCTGGTTATCGAGGTACGATCCACTTAAATTGAAATATGCGCTCCAAAATGGGGTAAGCTGCATAGGCAGGCTGACATTCAAACTTACAATTGTTTGGCTGGCCAAGTTATCCCAGGTGATGAAGCCAGCGCGTGGGTCCTCTCCGTCTGGTGCAATCAAACGCGTGATTTGGTCGGTGGTTTTGCTGTAAGCCAGTTTGAAATTATAGCGATAATTGAGCGTATAGCCCAATTCCACATTATTCACGATTTCCGGGCGAAGGAATGGATTCCCTTTTTCGTAAGAAAGTTCGCTCAAGCGGTTGTTAAAGGGGTTCAACACATTGTAGTCCGGCCGATTGATGCGGCGCCCATAGTTTAATGCCAAGGTATGCTTTGGAGCCACATTCCAGGTCAGTCCGGCACTAGGAAACCAGCTCAGATAATCAAATTCAACCGGAGGTTCTTGCAGCTCTGGAAGAAAAGCCTGAAGGTCACCAGTTGCGACTGTTTTTTCAGCTCTTAAACCGGCAGAGAAGCTCCATTGCTCGCCAAGCTGGCGGGCGAAATTGACGTAGCCGGCATATACATTTTCATCGTATTCAAAAATGTTGGATTGGAAATTATTTTGAATGTATTCGTCGTTGATGACATCAAAAAACAGGAATGTATTATCGGAAACGACTTTACTGAATTTGGTGCCCAATCCCAATTTACCGCCCAGAATATTCTGCTCATAATCTACTTTAAAAGTGTAGATATCAATTTCTGAAGGCGTATCGAAAGCGTTGATTACTTCCGAAGTCTTTTCGGTACGATCTGCACTGTAGTAGAGGTTTGGCTGAAAACGCTCGCTCTCGCGTTTGTAAGTTCCGTAATCGGCATCGATATTCAGGGTTTGGCCTTTTTTGTTGCTGAAGCGGTAATTGATATTAAAGGTATTTCGATTATTGGAATTGTCTTCGGTATTTTCCGCAATCAAAACACTATCTATCATACTGGGGGTTGCCTGATTCAGAATATCTACCACATCTAAAGACGATGCATCTGAGGTATTTTCCCCACCACCGACCAAAAAGCCAAGTATATGATTTTTACCCAGATAAAAATCGGTTCCGAAACGATAATTGTAGTTTTGAAAATTTCGAATGGTTTTGATTTCTTCATCAATGATGAACCCATTCTGGAAGCTGTAAAACTCCATTTCATTGAAGCCGCCTCCGTCTCCAACGCCAACAGTGCCAAAGGCATTAAGCAGTTTATTGCGATAATTTCCGCTAGCATTAAGGTTGCTTCTGGCGTATACTCCCTGACTATAAGTACTACTAACATTGCCATTTGCACCAATATTTTCATCTTTTTTCAAACGAATATCGACGATCCCGGCATTACCTTCCGCTTCGTACTTAGCCCCGGGATTGGTAATGATATCAAAGCGGTCGATCTGCTCAGCCGGAAGATTTTCAAGATAGTTGGTAAGGGCATCACCGGTGATGGGCAAGCGCTTACCATCTACATACAGCAACACGCCAGAACGCCCAAGAACGCTTATGTTATTGTTATTATCAACGATTACACCCGGTGCTTTACGCAAAAGATCCAGTGCATTGGACCCCACACTATTGATAGTTCCTTCCACGTTAAAAACAGTTCTATCCGGTTTGATCTCAACCAGAGCACGAGTAGCCGTAACGGTAGCCTGCGCCAGTTCAACGGCAGCCGGTTCAAATTTCAATACGCCCAGGTCCAACTGCTGGCCTTCCTTAACCTGAATACCTGAAGTCCAGAGGTCCGGACTACCGATGAAGGTCGACAGCATGTAATAACGGCCTGCGTTGATACCCAAAATCGTAAAAACGCCTGTTTCATCAGTGGTTTCAACCTTTACCAATGAACTGTCGGAATTACTATAAAGCGCAACATTGGCGAAGGGAATGGCTTCGCCTTCAGCATCTTGCAATTGTCCTTTTATGCCAGCCATGGATTCCTGACCGTGCAAGAAGAAAGCGAGGAGAGAGAAGGTGATTGTGAGTAAAGTTTTCATATTTATTTCCTTTATGTGGATACTAATGAGAAAAAGAAGACGACAAAAGTCATCACAATGTCATTCAACTCAAAAGACCCACAAGTTGGAGAATAGTTGCTGAAGGAGAGTGGTTTTTCGATGAAGACAGGAGAAGATAGGATGAATGAGAGGGGGATGACGAAAAAGGTTTTCTTCGAAAACCTTTTTCGTCATCCCCCTCTCAAAAAAGAGCTAAGCAGCACGATTTATTTTATCTAAAACAATAGCCCCTGAATCCATTTGCTGAGCTTTTATTTGCACCACATCAGCCCAATAGGATTTCACAATTTCATTGATTAAATGCTCCGGCACCAGGATAGAATAGATATTATTATTGTGAAGTGCTTTCAGGCGGATTTCGTTTTTATTAACGTTCGCGTACACAATAATCCCCTTTATTTCTACATTACCTACTTTTTGATTGACCTCCCGATTGATCTGTGTTTGAAGTTCTTTGAGTTCATCAGCCAGTACTGCGGGAGGGTTTTCATTCAAAACGCGATTTATGATAGCATTAGCTTCATAGAATTTCCCACAATTAGCGGCGAGTGAAGCCGCGCTGCGCCAAAGGGTAATACGGGAAAAGTCATCTTTTTGGCCTTTGCGAACGGAGGATGCCGCTTCTTTTTCAAGTACGAAAGCTTTTTCAAATAAGGCTATGGAAGCCTCTATATCGCCCTCTATTTTAGCGATAAGCGCTTCATCGGCGAATTCCATTGCTTTGTTGTGTAGTACGGTTACTATATTCATTCCACGACAATTTTTGAAGCGGGCGTTCCAAATTCAACGACAATAACTATTGCAGGTAACGCTTCATCCAATGATTTACGTATCTGACGCAGCTTTATTTGTGTTCTGGCTTCCAGTGTATTAGACTTGGAGGCTTTCCAAATGCCGGATACTTCCAGCTTGGCTTTTCTTTGTTCGAAAGGTAATAAATTTTCGTCATATTCGCCAGTGCCCAGCCAGTAATCGAAGTGCGTTCCTTTGAAAGATCTCTCAATAACCGTGTAATGGGTTAATTTTTTTAATAAAATTAATGCAATGCCGACGGCCCCGTATTCCGTTGCTTCCTGAAGGTCATTCCAGGAGCGTTTTACCTGACTGTCCACATGCAGGCCCCATTCTAACTGCAAATTCTGATCATAAGTTCCCGAAACTACCATTTGTATACCACTTTTATGCCCATTGGATTCCAGGCAGAAAGCGGCCCCCTCTGCCAGAAACTGGCCAATGCTCTTGGAAATGGCCGGAAAACCTTCGTTTAAACTATCTAAGCTGGCAATCAAGCGATTTCTCCTCCACAACTTGAACCTGCGCCGGCAGTACAGCCATAGCAGTGCTGATTTAGAACGATAAAACGATTATTGATAGCTTCTGCATCAAAGTCATTGATATGCGTCACCGGACTGTCGACCTTCAGATCGAGCATTTGGTTAAAATCGCAATCGTAGATATAGCCATCCCAGCTGATGGATAGTGTGTTTCGACACATCAATCCACTTACCGTATTTGGATTGAAAGCATCCACTAGTTTTTCCATGTACTCAGCATAATTACCCGTTTCTAGCAGGTAATCCAGAAAACGAGCGATTGGAAGGTTGGTAATGGCAAACAAAGCATTGAAATCAATATCATACTTGCGCTTCAATTGGCGCTTGAACTCAGCTTCTAAAGACTCCTGGGAAGCTGGCAAAAATGCACCGGAAGGATTGTAGACGAGGTTGAGTTCCAAGCCTGTGCCTTCCTTGCCATAACCTACGGTATTGAGCATTTGAAGGGCCTTGATCGAATCTTCAAAAACCCCGTCGCCCCGCTGGCTGTCCGTGCGTTTCTTAGAAAAGTACGGAAGAGAGGAAACAACCTGCACTTTATGCTCCTTAAAGAAGTCTGGCAGGTCGTTGTACTTTTTATTGGCAACAATGATAGTCAGATTGCATCGATCCATCACCTTTTTACCGAGCTTAGTCACTTCTTCCACGAACCAGCGAAAATGAGGGTTCATTTCCGGAGCGCCTCCCGTAATATCGACAGAGTGGATGGTTGGTACCGAAGCAATGATTTCCAGGCATTTTTCCAGGGTAGCGCGATCCATATTTTCGCGTTTGCGATCAGGGCCGGCATCTACATGGCAGTGTGTACAAGTTTGATTGCAGAGTTTACCTATATTGATTTGAAAGATTTCAATTCCGACGGGTTTTAAAGGGAACTTTCCCAGTTGGTCGATTTTATCGGCAAAGTTGGGAAATTTGTCATCCACCACTTCTTTCCCATTCAACACATTCAATTGAAAATAAGTATCGGAGAGCTGGGTACCTCTCGATTGTAGCGATTTTGTTCGCTGTTTAATAGCCATAACAACATATATTTTAGCTGCCTACATTGACAGTTTTTCCGCGTGATTCATCATTTGCACGCCATACACCAGGGTTGTGCCCGCTTTGATCGCCGCCGCCACATGCACAGCTTCCATCATTTGCTCTTCGTCTGCCCCTTTTTCCAGACAGCCGGAGGTATAGGCATCTATGCAATAAGGGCACTGAATAGCGTGCGCAACAGCGAGGGCGATAAGTGATTTTTCGCGTTCGGTCAGGGCAGAATCCCCTTTAAAAACATTACCATACCAATCGAAGAATTTTTTGCCCATTTCTTCTTGATGCTCGGTAATGTTACCGAATTTTTTAAGATCTTTTGGATCAAAATATTTCTTTTCCATGCTTTGAGTTTAATATTGAATACAATTATCACAAAAGTTGAACACAATTACTGTCTTAATGTTGACAAGAGGGGTATATGGAGGGATATTTAAGAATAAGCCGGATAAAAAAAGGCTGTGGGGCGGTAACTACCGCCCCACAGCCTTTTTTTATCCGGCTTATTCTTAACGTTTTTTAGTTCTTTGACATAAATTGTGGAAAATGGAACTTCAAAATGATAAGCC
>CAZHZT010000129.1:0-16642 GCA_964537285.1 uncultured Saprospiraceae bacterium
AGATAATCCAATGATTAACATAACCTTGCAAAGGTTTTACAAAAAATGAGCCATTTCAAAAACTCGGGATGACTCTTGTTTAAGTATTTCTCAAATTAATTTCGACCAAATGAAATCATCTAGAATCAAAATTTTATTCATTAACACAAAATAAATTAAATCATGAAATTAACAAAAATGCTGTTCGTGCTGCTCTTCTCAGCAGTAGCCTTCGCAGCGCAAGCTCAAATCGATGCCATCGGCAAGTATTTTGAAAAATACATGGACGATGAGCAGTTTACTACCGTGTACATCAGTGGAAGAATGTTTTCTATGGTCTCCAATCTTTCTGAAGAAGATATGGATGATGAAGTGAAAAGCTTACTTGCCGGGCTTAAAGGCCTAAGGATCCTCACAACAGAGGTGGATCCGCAGAAATATTACAAAGAATTCAGAAGCATTTTGAATACCAAAGAATACGAACCCCTTATGGTCGTGCGCGATCAGGGAGTAGAGGAAGTCCAATTCCTTATCAAGGAGGAAGGCGATAAAATTCAGGAACTGCTCTTACTGGTGGGCGGAACAGATGACTTCGTTCTGATGAGCTTTGTCGGAGACATTGATTTAAGCACAATCTCTAAATTATCTGAATCATTTGATGTGCCGGGAATGGAGAAGCTTGAAAAATTGGAAGAGAACAAAGAGAAAGAAGGGGGAAAGTAAACGGTTTTCAAGAGACTATTGGCCATCTTTCGCCTACTTTAACGATCGAATTTCCTTTGCTAACCAACTGTAAACATTCATTGTTCCCTGCTAAAACATAGGGCAGGCTCCATCTTCAGCACTTAAAAGTCCTTTTTTATGAAAAAAATGATCTTGTCAGTATTAATGCTGACCCTGGCTACCTTATGCGTAGCTCAAACGAAGAGTATCAATAAATTCTACCGGAAATACAAATTCGAAGAAGAGGTAACCAAATTCACTTTGCCAGGCTGGCTAATACGCTTTGGCCTGAGTGTCAGCGGTGAAAAAAAGAATTTGGATGAAGTCGAATTGAAATTGCTTAAAAGCCTTAAAAAATTTCGCCTTTTAGTCAAAGAAGGAGGCCCTGAAATCAAAAAAGAGGATTATATGGCCATGAAAGAAGGTCTTCGCAATGAATCTTTTGAAGAATACCTCGCTTTCAGGGAGGAAGGCACTGACGTAAAGCTGTACGTACGCGAAAAGAAAGAAACGTTTAAAAACCTCCTCTTTCTCATAAATGATGATGAAGAGTTCGTCATGATCAGCCTGAAAACCAAGATCGACAAGGAAACCTTTGATTCTTTGCAAGATGAGATTACTACCGAAATGCTTAAAGAGTTTAGATAGAAAATCAAAACGGTTAACGGTCAACGATAAACGGTCAACGGTTAACGGGGAACGCAACAATTTATGTCAAAGAACTATTTCTTATTACATTTTAAAACAAACATCATGAAAAGCACTATCACCTTTATCATCCTTTTGGCTATTCCTTTTTTTGTAATGGCTCAATCGCCAGGCAGTATAGAAGAATTTTACTATAAATACCGCCAGGAGGAAAATACCATAGAAATGGCTATTGAGGGATGGTTATTGAAAATGGCCTCTCAGAATCAAGAGAGCTCGGATGACAAGACCAATTTGTTCGAAAAAATTGATAAAGTACGTGTACTCGTAATGGAAGAAAAAAATACCGTAGATCCTTCCGATTACAAGCAATTGATCAGAAACGCGGAGAAAGAAGCTTATTCGTCTTTAATTGAAGTAAATACTGATGGCGAGAAAGTCGATATTATGATGAAAGAAGATGGAGATACCATCACGAATGTCCTGCTGGTAGTGAGCGGGGAAGAGGAGTTCGTGATGATCAATCTGACCGGAAATCTGAAATATGAAGATCTGGAGAATCTGGATCTAAATATTGATGGCGGAGAACATTTTAAGAAAATTAAGAAGTCCAAGGACGGAGGTGGAAGCTTGTAAGGGAAAAAAATGAGTTATCCCAAATTTTGGGATAACTCATTTTTGTGAAAAACCTTTCATTGTGTTGATAATCAATGATCTATCTACTTTTTTCTTGATAAAAAAGTAGCAAAAAATCAAGGCTGTATTCAATTCTTAACGCTTTTTGAAAGGCTGGCAGCCTAAAATGAATAAACTCGCCAAGGCTCAAACAGTATTCATTTTTTAACGGCTGCCAGCCTGTCAAAAAGCTAAATTGAATAAGGCCGATCCTAAAACTTTGATTTACATCATCTATAATCCATAACCCTTAAAATTAAGGGATGACTCATGCTTATTTTTTTAACTTTAATTTTTTCAACAGATTTTCCAACAAATCATTCAGATCTTCGGAGAGCCTGAAGTATAAAATCGGACCGACAAATACAGCGCTGATTACCAGGGAGCGAACAACAAGATCAATGATGGAAAAACCAATGCCTGGGGTGAAATATCCCGCTAAATAGGCAATACAGGCGATGAGCAATACATAAAAAGTATTGAGCGTGAATGGTTGTATTTTGAACTTCGCCCAGATGTAAAGGAACTTTACTACATTAAATAAGACAAGGGACAAGGCTGTAGCCATGGCAGCTCCCGTCAAACCGTACAAGGGGATAAACGTATAATTGGTAAGGATATTAAAAATTCCCAGCAACAAAATGGCTACCAGGTTGAAACGGTAAAATTTGGAATAAGCAATCAACTCATTATTCACTCCTGCCAACATATCAACAACCTTTGCCAGGCCAAGGAACAAAATAACGTACTTCCCGGCAATGACTTCTTCAAACTTTGGCGTCAGGCTAAACAGATCATCCACAGATAGCCAGATAACCAGAAAAAAGTAAAGCCCTACGATAAAGAGTATCAGCGATGACTTTTTGTAGATCATGGCAATCTCTTCATAGTCTTGCTTTTCCCATGCTGCGGAGATTAAGGGCGCACTGATGATGCGCAAGGAGCGCAGCGGTATCTCAATGGCATTTCCGATAAAAACGGCAATATTATATACTCCGTTGCTGGACAGACTTATCATGGAAGCTACCATTATGCTGTCAATCCTGAAAGCCAGGATGCTCCCGAAGTTTCCGAGGATGCCAAATAAGGAATAGCTCATCATTTCTTTGAAAAGCTTTGGCTTGACAAAAGACAAATCCACCTTAAAGTTCAGCACTTTTAAGTACCTGAGGTACGATAAAAGTAAAAGTGTGATCAGGAAGAAAGTAAGGTATAACCATAGAGGGATCTGATCTAAAGTAATCAGGCCCCAAAAAGAGAGCAGTGTAAGTGTGGGTAAGGTGAACTTTAGCAGCAGATTATTATAGATCTCGGGAACGACGATCCGCTGAAAATTAATGGCATGATGGGTAAATATTTTCAAATATACCAGTAAGATGCTGATGATGAGTATGCTGCTCAGGTATTGCCCGATGAGCAAGGTGTCGAAATCTAATACTCCAAGCGCATTGAGCAGAGGCTCCTTCAGGAAACTGCCGAAAAGAAGAAACAATAATACCGCAGTGGTAGCTAATAAAAGAATAAAACTAAAAAAACCATTATGTGCTTTCTCCGGATCTTTGAAAATGGGGAAATAACGGATTACCAGCATCACGGTGCCCAAAGAAGCAAAGGGGAAAAGGAAGAATGCAGTATCGATCACAAAGCGCATTAGCCCGTATGCTTCTGTATCAAGGGGGTAGATAAAGAGCGTACTTAAAGCACCTATGCCCACTCCTACATAATTGACGATTGAACGCTTGATGCCTTGTCTTTTAATAACTCCCATGCTTAGTGCGGATAAGGGTTAAGGGTTAAAGGGAAACGATAAAGAACTAGAACTATAGTGCCACTTTTTTTGCCGGATGCAATCTCGGTACTTTTGGGCATGTATGGTAATAGTTCGTATAAATTTTATACCAAATAATTGGTCTGGCCGATTGAACAAGCTTATTTGTGCTTTTTTATTTTTAAGATCAATCCTGAGGAGGAAAGAAGGTTCATTTTCAGTAAGAGCCATTGCAAGCTTTGGAGGATCGTTTCAATCGGTATGATGGGCCATAAAACCAGTCTGATCGCTATAGATTTGGCGAGAGGCAGTTTTTTATCTCTGGTAAAAAACTGTCGTGTTAAGGTGTTGTGGAACCAGGGAGTGGAATAATGATCGATTTCGAAGTCAATATCAAGGTGTTTGGAGTTTTTCATCATCTCATTGAAGCTTTTGGGAGAAAAGGCATAGAGGTGGCGAGGCGGGTCGCAAGTCCAGAATCTTTTGAAATAGGCTTTTAGAGCTGTTGCAAAGCCGTTATATTTCAACGCCTGAGCAAAATACCCTTTTATAGAGATGGCCGGATTGAAGTAGTTTTCGGTATTACTGGCTTGAGGCGTTTTAATGACTAATGTTCCGCCAGGTTTCAGATGCTCAAGCAGCTTGTCGGTAAAAGTTAGCGGGTCTTTTACGTGTTCAATGACGTTATCGGAGAGTATATAGTCGAATTGGATTTGATTTTGTTCGAGTTGATGAATGGTTTGTTCTGGTGTTAGGCCAAAATTTTCGCGGGTGAATGCATTGGCTTGCTGGTCAAGATCCTGATAATAGGCTTGCAGCCCGATTTCGGAGGCAGCTTTAAAGACGATACCGGTGCCTCCACCGTAGTCGAGAAATTTTTTGTCGTTATTCTCTTCATTTTTTTCAGGCAGCTTGAAAAGTCGATTCAGTTCTTTTCTACGGATTTTAAGTTGACGATTGATTTCATAATCTTCCGGTTTTTTGAACATGAAGCCCTGGTAGAAAGCCGTTAATTCTTCATCAGAAGGGAGAGGCGTAGTAAAAATTAATCGGCAGTTCTGGCATTTATTGATCTTGAACCTCTTCCATTTGAGGAGTACTTCCGTATTATCGGCTGCGCAAATCGGGCAATTATTCATGCTGAAAAGTATTGACGTTGCTTTAGAGAATGATCTTTGATCTCTGAAATAATTGGAGGGCAAAGGTAGCCAATTGGAGGTAATTAACCTAAATTGGAGAATAGGTTGGTGGAGAAGGTTTTGTACAGGCGAGGGGCGCCGCCCCTCGCCTGTACAAAACGATCAGGTGAAGATGTATTGATTTTCGATATCTAAGGGGGAAATTGCTGTAAGCTTTTTCCAGGGCTTCGTGAAATTTTATATATTAGCCTTTAATCCGGGCAAGGGATGGCTGTTTTCACTCTGTCGCCGTTGTTGTCTACGGTGATTCGCCAGCAGTTGCCGTTGGGAGATTTTTGGATGATGCCTCGGGAGGGGAATTTTGTATATATTATTTTTATGGATAGAATAGAACCTTTAGATGGTCTTAGAGGTATCGCAGTATTGTTCGTTTTTTTTTCTCATACCTCCGGGAGAGATCAATTTTTACTTGAAAGTTTAAATTTTAGGGGAATTGGTCACATCGGTGTTTATTTGTTTTTTGTATTGTCTAGTTTTTTATTAGGGATTGGATTGTTTTCGAAAGATTTTAATTTTCGTATTGTCCGAAAGTTTTTTGTTAAAAGGATATTAAGAATAATCCCATTATATTTTATTGTTGTTTTTGGGGTCTATTTTTTCCAAAATCTAACTGGATTATATAGTGAAAAATATTTATTTGTTTCTGAAGGTAACAAAGGACTAATTGAGCATTTGCTGTTTTTAAAAGGAGATGGAGTCTTTTGGTCAATTGTTATAGAAATGCAATTTTATCTTCTAGTGCCTTTTTTAGCTTATTTATTAATAAAGTCTTTTGATTTTGGTTGGCGATTTCTTGTATTTATAGCATTAGGTAATTTTTTACTGTATCTGTCAAAGTTTGGGCTAGGTATTGGATATATAGATTATGTAACTCCTAACTTTGTTGGGAAAGGAACTTTTATAGATGTTTTTATCCCGGGAATATTTGCAAGTTACATAGCAATAAATGATAAGAAAGCTATTGAAAAGTTTTTACCAGCATTTCATATGGTTGCAATTATTATTTTTTTTGTCGCAGTTATTTTATCAATTTGTTTGGTATCTGAGAATTTTTTGGGTTTAAATAGACCATTTTATGGATTTAGGTTTTTTTCGATATATTTTGGGGTGTCATTTTCAATATTTGTTCTTTCTATATACTTGAATAGCCCATATGTGAAGTTTCTCGAAAATAAATTGCTTAGGCATATTGGGTTAGTCGGATTTTCTTTTTACTTATTGCATATGGGAGTGCTACATTTTGTGAATAATTTTTTTCATGGCAATATCATAAAGTTTGTAATTTCTTTTTTAATCATACTTCCCGCAAGTACAATCACCTTCTATTTAATTGAAAAACCAAGTATTAACCTTTCTCGCTATTTAAACAAGAGACTTGATTCAATCGGGAACAAATCGTTGGATCAATAGGATATGCTTTAAAAATGAAAACTATTTATTGTAATTTGATAAACTTTTGAGAATAAATATAGGTGGAATTATTGGTGTACAACCTAATAAAATACAAGCCAGGTGTTAGTTCACTGACATTGACCTCTAAATAATCATCTCGAATTGTCATCTCAACAGTTCCACTAGTTACGGATCGTAAAGAAGAATCATATATTTCATATTCAAGCCAAGAAGATTGCAAACCATTAACTCCATTTATATATATGATATTTTTTGCAGGGTTAGGGGAAATATAGGTTGTGTTATAGTAGATTTTTGATGTATTATTAACCAAACAAATAGTATCTGTTGTCCATGTTCCATCAATTAGTATTCAATTATAATTGTTGGGGCCTGAATCTTTGGCAGTTTGTCCTGCCCCTTCTTCGAAATGGTACAGAGCAGAAGTTTCATTATCTGAATCAAGATTAGGACAAGGAGGGACGAAGTCTTTTTGATATCGAGGGATGGAGGACAATCGAAGGTCATCTATGGAACCGTTGAAAAAGTTATTTAATATATTGCCTTTACAACCTACCCCCGTGATTTCAGAAGCAGTAGTAGTGGCGATTAAACAATCAGGAGCTGTATCCGATTGTTTTTTTCCATTAATAAATAATAACATGCCTTGCATAGGGTCGAGTACTGCGGCGACATGATACCACCGATTTTTAGCCCACTGATTGTTATCAGAAACTACCTCCCATTTCTGTCCTGCCTCATCTTGCACTTTAAATCTTAGGCAGCCGGGATTAGATACATTTGAATAGTTGAAAACCAATGCAAATTCATTTTGATTGTCGGTTCCAAAAGTTTGCCTTTGAATGAGGGTAGAAAAGTTTGGTGAATATGCATCAATTTCTTCATTGAGTTTGAACCATAATTCAATGGTCCTGATATTGTTCCCGGCTTCGGAACCAATATTTAAACAATCATTTTCTCCATCAAAGCTCAAGGAGCCCGATTGGGCATGTAGTAAAGATGATGCAAAAAATACAAGGAATGCTAATCTAAATTTATTCATTTTCAATGGATTTTCATGGTAATAAAATTCTAGACTCAAATTTATAAAAAAGCACATACTTTTACTTGGAAAATGGTAATGTTAACTTTTTGAGATTATCTTATTTATACAAAAAATAAGGATAGCAGTACAAATTTTAATATAGTTTATACAAAATTGCGTCGATATTAAATTCTTTATTTTATTTAACTGGAATGATTGCTTAATTTCGGGCTTCTGAATTTATTAACAAGCTTAAGCTTTTTTGGGCTTTTGCATGAGAGACATGAACGATTTTTTCATTGAAAGAGAAGCATAATTATGAAGCACTTAAACTGGCATCCGAAGAGTGACAGTTTTTTGAAGGAAAAAGAGATTGAAATTCATCACAGCTATCATCTAAAAAGAACGGAAGAAGAATACGATAAGGCCAAGTTATTTTCGACGCCTAAACGAAAGTTTAGAATAAATGCATTGAATAAAGCATTCCAGGAAATTGGGCAACCTATATCAGGATCCGTTTTAGAAGTTGGCGCTGGAGAAGGTTGGTGCTCCGCATATCTATTGACAAATTTAGATACAATAGATGAAATGTATGTAATGGAAATAAATCCGGCAGCTATTAACCAACTTATTCCAAAAGTCTTGAAGTCAGTTGGTGCTCCTTTGGAAAAAGTTGTCTTAGTGGAAGGGAGTTTCAATGCGATCCCGCTTAAAAACCATTTTGACTTTATCGTTGCAGTCGGAGCCATTCATCATTCTCCAAATTTATTTGCTACCTTTAAGGAGGTCTTTACTGCTCTAAAGCCTGGGGGGTGGTTCATTGCACAAGAACCCTATATGCCCGATAGCACTCTTAACTCTTTTTATTTCAAGAGGGACGAAGAAGTGATTAACTTTAAAGGCTTGCTTGAAGTGAAAAATAAGGAAAGAACAGATATCTTTTACAGAGCTTGTGAATATCGGACAGCAGGATTCCATGCTGGATTCGATTACTTCGATAAAAGATTGGGAGACTTTCTGTTTACCCGTTCGGGAATAAAAAAATACCTTAAAAGCCTTGTGGATAACTCTGAAAAAGCTTCTAACTTAGTGTTTTATGCACAGAAACCAATAAATAATCTGGAGAAAATACCTCCAACCAGTTGGGAATAATTTGGGGTTCTTAAAAACAAGACATTATGACTGATCTAAATCAATTAACCCTGGCTACTGCCTCTTCCTCTGAAATAGTAAACGCTTTAAACAAATATGGCGTTGTTATCATTCCAAATTACCTGGAATTGGAAAAAGAGGTTGTTCCTTTAAGGAATGAGTTCGAACAAATGCTTTCGACCGAAGATACCACTTATAAAACAAAAAAGCCTTATTCTGCAGGTCGGTGCGTGGTACTAGAGAGAAAAGAATTAGATAATGCACGCTTCCCCAAAACGGCCGAAGTGTTCAGTAACCCTCTTTTGGAAGAAGTTAAACAAGCTTTTTGGAAGGAGCCCAATGCCGAGTTGAATAAAGTAATCTATGTTGTTCATGATGTAGTAGGCTCAAAACATGTAGCAAATGATCTTCATTTTGACATAGATGCTAATTTAAAGTTCTTCTTTTATTTGACAGATACTACTGCTCAGAATGGCGCTTTTACTTGTGTACCAGGCTCTCATCTGATAACGCGCGATATTCGCAAAAAATATGGTGTTCAGATTTCTCATAAGAATCGCCAACTCACACGCGATTTACCTTTGAACGGTAAAAAGGAAATACCAATTGAAGGAAACGCCGGCTCATTGATTGTTTTCACAACGGAAACATGGCATAAAGCAGGTACGGTTCATGCCGGAGAACGGCTGGCTATGAGAGGGCATACGGCCCTCGATAGCCAATATCGCTTTGTGCCTAAAGTTTTAAAAGGAATAAAAAGAAAACTGGGAATGAGATAAGTTGCTTCGATTATGAAATCAAAGTACTCCTCTGTCTTTTCTGTTGCCTTACTTACCTGCTTCTTTTGGGGAGGGCTGTCCGTTAATTTCTCTTTTACTCAGGTAATTAATCATCTTCAATATACCACCAGGGATGGACTAGCGAGTGATGTATGCTTCGAAATGATTGAAGATGAAGAAGGGTTTATATGGATTGGAACGGCTGAAGGACTCTCTAGGTTTGATGGGGGAATGTTTAAGAACTATACTACTCTAGATGGATTAAATGCTTCTCAGATAATAAACCTGAGTATCGATGATGAGCAGAGGTTGTGGGTTAGTCCATATAAGATGGGGATAAATATAGTTTCTAAAAAGTCAGTTAAGCAACTTCACTATCCAAAAAGCTCAAGGCAATGGAATATTTTACCATTGAAAGATGATTTGTTTATTGCGTTCTTTTGGAAGAGGAGGTACATCAATAAATTTGCTATTGTCAAATTTGAAAGAAATGCTTTTAAAATCTCATCCATTTACTACTTGGAAAGAGGACCTGAAGGTCTTAAAATTAATCCTATTAAATCATTAAAAATTGATAACCTTTTATTCGGTACTCCTAGTTTTTACCAAATTAACGGAATAAAATATCTTAAGAGTCAAAATAAACTCCTGTTTTTGACTAAAAGTGGCCTTTACATTTCAGATGTTTTTCAAGATAATAATGAAAACAGTGTAGTTCTAGGTCAAATAATTCAAAATGAAAATGTGTTAAGGTTTTCTGAAATTAACGATAGTACTTTTGGTGTTTTCACAAATGATAGGATAATATATTTAGATCAGAACTTTAATACAAAAAATGACTTTGATCACCAAATTAAAGAAATAAATCAAATTATTTTTTCCCAAAATAAAAAAGCATTTATTTCCCTAAGAGGAAAAAACAACCTGTTGTATTTCGATGAATCAAAGAAAGTCATTGACATCAAAGATATAGTTGGAATTGCATCTCCTATTTCAAGAATTTTTCTAGATTCAAGAGGTATGTTTTGGGTTTCTACTTTGGGCGGAGGTGTATACTGTTTTGACTCAAACCAAATAGAGAAACTGAAAATTTATGAGCTTTTCTCATTACCTCTGATAGAGCAGCTTGAACAAGATAAATCAGGTGTGATTTGGGCGAGAGGAAAGAACGATTTATACCAATACCAAAACGGAAACTGGGTTGGCCAAATGGAGTTGATAAGCTCAAAATATGATGTAGAGCAAGAAATTGTTCGGATGTCAACTAACATAAATGGGGAAATCTTCCTTAATTTAAATCCAGAATCTACATATTCTACATATTTTGAAAATAAATGGGAGAAAACTAATGAAGATTTAAAGTTCGTAGATGTTTTTTTCGGAGCTGATAGTACATTTATTTTTAAAAAAAGAAGGTTCGAAGAGGAAGTCTTTTGGTTAGAACTTGAAGAATACCGAAGAGCAAAACCTTGGAAATCAATCAACAATAAAAAGAACCTTGATTGGTTTGATGCCAATCCCTACAAAATCACCATCGACCCCCAAAACCGCTTTTGGATTTCCAACACTACGGGCCTGGTTGTTTTAAACGAAGAAATACTGCAGCGCTTTACCGAAAAAAGTGGCTTGCCCCATAGTTATGTCAACAATACATTAGTGGGGCCTGATGGGGGGATCTGGGTGGCCACACAACGCGGAGCCTGTAAAATCGACTATACATCGCCGAATAATTATCAGTTTTCAGGGCCCTATTTGGAGGGGGAGGATGTGCGGAGCATTGTGTTTTCTGATTCTTCTAACGTCTGGTTCGGGAGCACCAGAGGAGTGACCTGGCTCGATCAGGAACACCAGAAAATCCGCTTCTTTTCTGAAGAGTCGGGCCTGGTATCGAATTATGTGAATGACCTCTTGCTGGATCTGGACTCCAATCTGTGGATCGCTACCGTGGCGGGGATCTCTAAAATGAACCTTAAGTCGGGAATGCCGCCTCTGGAACAGCCGCATCTTTATGTGGAGCGCATTATGATTGATGATGTGGAGTACAGCGTGGATTTACCTTACCGCTTGCCTAGCAATACTGCGACGACTTTTTTTTACTCGGCCATCATCAATCCTTTGGCGAATGGGGCGCGCTTTGATTACCGAATGGACAATGATCAGAGCTGGCTGAGCTCTAATGAACGTAAGCTGACTTTGCCGCAACTGAAGCCCGGGGAGTATAATTTTGAAATGCGGGCAAAAACTACCGACAGTCAATGGAGTGTGCCGGTTAAGAAAAAGTTTTTTATTAGTTACCCCTGGTATTTGCAAACATGGGCCCTGACCCTTTATATGCTGTGTTTCTCAGGACTGTTCGGGCTGGGCATGGTCTTTTATACTACTCAGCGAAGTAAACGGGAGGCACTTGCCCGTAAACTGGATGAAGTGAAACTCAGTGCACTGCGGGCACAGCTTAACCCGCATTTCTTTTTTAATGCGCTGAATGCCATCCAGCATTTTATGTTTAAAAAAGATAAACGCAATTCCAGCTTGTATTTTTCCAATTTCGCTAAACTGATGCGGCACTTCCTGGAGGCTTCAAAAGAAGAAGTTACTACCGTGGCAGCAGAGGTGGATCATCTGGACCTGTATCTGGGGCTTGAAAAATTGCGCTTTGAAGGAAAACTGTTCTACGATATAAGTACGGACTTGATGGATGATCCGGAGGATATTATGATCCCGAGTTTGCTGATTCAGCCGTTCGTAGAAAATGCTGTTAATCATGGAATTATGCCGAAGGATGGAAAGGGATTTGTCAAAGTGGAATTTCGCCAGGAGGAAAATCGCTTGCTATGTTCTGTGCAAGATGATGGGGTGGGGAGAGATGAAGCCTTGAAAATAAAGAGCCGACAAAAAAATAAACACCGGTCGTGGGGAAATGAACTGGTGACAGAACGTATGGAAATCCTGAACAGAATCGAGGGGGTGGAGGTGAATATTGTAACTACGGATCTGAAAGATGACCACGATGCTCCTTGCGGTACCCGGGTAGATATCACTTTTACCATCGATGAGTGATTTTTGTCAATTGATTTGACTTTTTCCAGGGTGATATTTATCATCTTTTTGACTTCCGGCCTTTAGTAATTTGCATCAAATTTTGTGAGGCATGATTACTACCGAAAATAAAACTACATATCTTACTCCCGATAAAGAAGCATCCACCTCTTGTTATCACTGTGGAGAATCCTGCGAAATGAATCCGGTTGTCTTTGAGGATAAATTCTTTTGTTGTGAGGGCTGCCGAATGGTGTACGAGATTTTGAATGAGAACGATCTATGTAAATATTATCAAATTGATGATAATGCGGGCATCAGCCTGAAAGGAAAGCAACAAGAGCGCTATGCTTATCTTGATGATCCCGACGTGCTTCAAAAGCTGGCTGATTTTACCGATGGAAAAACGACGCGTATCCGCTTCCATCTGCCGCAAATGCACTGCGCTTCTTGTATCTGGCTCCTGGAGCAACTGTATCGTCTGAACGAAGGCGTACTGAATTCTAAAGTGAATTTCCTGCGGAAAGAAGTCCATATCTCTTACAGCGAAGAGGAAACTTCTTTGAGGAAAATTGTGGAACTGCTGGCTTCTATCGGCTATCCTCCGGCGATTAACCTAAGTAATCTTGAAGACGATCATAAACGAGTAGTCGAGAAATCTTATTATTATAAGCTCGGTGTAGCGGGTTTTTGTTTTGGTAACATCATGCTGCTGAGCTTTCCGGAATACCTGGGGCTGGATAAAGTATCGGAGCGTTTCTTTTTTCAGTTGTTCGCCTATTTGAACATCATTCTGGCCATCCCGGCTGTTTTTTATAGCGGTATTGATTACATACGCTCCGCCTATCTGGGGCTGAAACAATACAAACTCACCATTGATGTTCCTATTGCGTTGGGAATATTGACCCTTTTCTTCAGAAGTACTTATGAAATAATAAGCCATACCGGAGCGGGCTATTTGGATAGTCTGGCCGGGTTGATTTTCTTTTTGTTGATTGGAAAATGGTTCCAGCAACGAACGTATCACAATATTTCCTTCGAACGGGACTATAAGTCGTATTTCCCAATTGCTACCTGGAAACGAGCTGGTCAAAAAGAAGTATCGGTTACCCTGGATAAACTGTCCGTTGGGGATCACATCTTCGTTCGAAACGGGGAGATCATCCCTGCGGATGGTGTATTGATAAGCAGTGAAAGTCAGATAGATTATAGCTTTGTTACGGGAGAGGCCAGGTCAGTGAAGGTGCATTCGGGCGAAAAAATATTTGCGGGAGGAAGGCAGCTGGGGGAAACGGCTGAAATTGCGCTCACTAAAAGGGTTTCTCAAAGTTATTTGACCCAGCTGTGGAATGAAGATGCTTTTTCAAAAAATACCGCTCAGGAAGCGAGCTTGCTGGCTGATAAAGTTGGCCGTTATTTTACCATCGTCATTCTTTTGATTGCTTTCAGCACATTATTCTACTGGCTTACCGTTGACAAAAGCATTGCTTTTCAGGCTTTTACTGCGGTGCTGATTATTGCCTGCCCTTGCGCAGTTGCCCTGTCCATACCTTTTACTTTTGGGAATGTATTGAGAATTTTGGCTAAGAATAAGTTTTATATAAAAAATACCAATGTAATAGAAGCCATTCAGAAAGTGAATGCAATCGTATTTGATAAGACGGGAACCTTGACGACCAACCAAAAGGAAAAAATGGAGTATCATGGAAAGCCCTTAAACGAAGAAGAATTATTGGGGCTTGGCTTGTTGGTGCGGCAGTCGAACCACCCGGTTAGTAAGCAAATACATGCTTATCTGTTTAAAAAGTTTCCCATGTTGTCGGAACTGAATAATCTGGAAGTGGAAGGTTTTAAAGAAACGATTGGCAAAGGCATAGAAGGCAGAATTGGTGTGCAAGGTGTGAAGGTAGGCTCTTTCGAGTTTGTTGGGGCTGATTTAGAGAAAGGGAGAAAGCCGATGAGTGTATATATCTGCATCAATGGAGAAATTAAGGGAGGCTTTTCAATTGTTCATTATTACCGGAATGGTCTGGAGAAATTAATGCACTACTTTAAGCAATTGGGGCGCACTTATTTATTGTCAGGAGATAATGACCGGGAGAAAGCAGCACTTTCGTCGCTTTTCACTTCGGACTCCGATCTTCAATTCAATCAAAGCCCTCAGGATAAATTACACTTCATTTCCAACCTTCAGGATGCCAAAAAACAGGTAATGACTATTGGGGATGGCTTGAATGACGCAGGAGCCCTTAAGCAGAGTGATGTCGGTATTGTAATTACCGAAAACACAAACAATTTCACTCCTGCCTGCGATGCTATTTTAGATGCCCGCCGCTTTGCGTATTTACCAAAGTTTATTGACTTTGCGCGCAAGAGTGTGAAATTGGTTTATTATGCTTACGGCTTAGCCTTTATTTACAATGTTATCGGCCTGAGTTTTGCGGTGCAGGGCTTGCTTTCTCCGGTAATTGCTGCTATTTTGATGCCGGCCAGTTCTATCACCATTGTGCTTTTCGGGGTCTTGTCGAGTAATTTATTGGCTATGAAAAAAGGGATATATAGGGATTTAGATGGTTCATTTTAGTTAATGGGAAAAATAAACGCGCCTAGGGCGCGAAATTCCTTCGAGAGGGAGGCGAAAGGGCTATTTTGCGAAGCAAAATAGCCCTTTCGCCTCCCTCTCGAAGGAAATATCGCCGCGAAGCGGCCTAAAGTTGGTTTTGGATTTCCAAAACGAGAATTGCGGAGTTAATGGACTTTATTCTGAAATTAATACATTTGTATTTTAGATTGAGAAATATGGGTTATCCCGAAAATTCTAAGGAATTTCAAGTCGTCATCGTAATTAAAGATCTTTACGAAACATGAGTCGTCCTGGATTTTCGGGACGACTCATGTTTCTTTCAAATACAAACTTTTAATGAAAGCGATCATCCTTGGTCCGGCATATCCTTTTAGAGGAGGAATAGCAGATACGAATGAGGCATTATGCCGCGCATTGATCAGAAACGGGGTAGAGGCGTCTATTGTAACGTTCTCCTTGCAGTATCCTGATTTTTTGTTTCCCGGAAAGACGCAATATTCCAGTGATCCGGCTCCTGAGGGCTTGCGCATTGATCGATGGATCAATTCTGTCAATCCATTGAATTGGTGGGTTACTGCTCGCAAAATTAACCGGGAAAAGCCCGACCTGGTGATCATTCGCTTTTGGTTGCCTTTCATGGGGCCTTGTTTAGGCTCCATTGCTCGATTGCTTTCCAGAAATACCAAAATTATTGGTGTGACGGATAATGCCATTCCTCATGAAAAGCGTTTGGGCGACATGCTTTTCACTAAATATTTTCTCGGTGCTTGCCATGCTTTTGTTACGCTTTCCAGTTCGGTGCTCGAAGAGCTGAAAACGCTGACGAATAAACCTATGACTTATTTCCCGCACCCGATCAATGATCAATGGGAGGAAGCTATTGATAAACAAACCGCGAGGGCTTATCTGCAATTGAAGCCTGATGCGCGTTATTTGCTTTTCTTTGGGCTTGTAAGAAAATACAAAGGCCTGGATTTACTGCTGGAAGCGCTAGGGGAAGATGTTTTAAAAGATCAAGATGTTCACCTCATCGTTGCAGGAGAATTTTATGACGAGAAATCCCGATACTTGAATATAATTGAAGAGAAGAACCTTCAGGATAAGGTCATTATCGTCGATCAATTTGTGCCCACGGCAGAGGTGCACTACTACTTCAGTGCAATCGATATGGTCACTCAGACTTATCACTCGGCCAGTCAGAGCGGAATTACTCAAATGGCCTACCATTTCAATTGTCCTATGCTCGTCACCAATGTCGGTGGATTATCGGAGATGGTTCCGGATAAAAAAGTGGGTTATGTTGTTGAAAAAGCGCCTTCTGCCATTGCTCATGCCATTTTGGACTTTTATGATAATGAACGAGAAGAGGGCTTTCGCCGGGGAGTGATGGAAGAAAAGAAAAAATACAGCTGGGATCGCTTTGTAGAGAAGTTACTTTTATTGTAGGGATGCGGCTTGGCCGTGAAACGGATGGGCTTGGTGATTCCCCTTCTTTATTTTCACTGTAGGTGAGCGTCTCCGACGCGATACGCCACATAAGGCGAGTCTCCTGACTCGCCTTTGTCAATTATTATGCGTGTCAGGAGACTCGCTTTGTGTGAAGTTCTCCGTAAACGTCCGAGCAACCGCATCTTGAGTCAATGCTAAAGTTGATCGACTTTT
>CAZHZT010000130.1:0-16121 GCA_964537285.1 uncultured Saprospiraceae bacterium
CCAGCCTTTCAAAAAGCTAAATTGAATAAGGCCGGTCCGAAAGTATTGATTACTGAACCTTTTTTTTGCAGTGACAACATGAAGTTCCTGAAAATCGGGGATGACTCATTTTTTTGTTTTTAAAATATTTACCAAATGAAATCACTTAGAGCCACTATTTCTAAATTAAGTCTATTATCCATCAATTAAAATCCATTTTAATGAAACCATCATCTATTCTTTTGTTGCTTGGCATCATGGGGTATTTCCATTCCGATGCACAAGTTACCTACAGTGAGCATATTGCTCCAATAATCTACAACAATTGTACATCCTGCCATCGGGACGGAGAAATTGCTCCCTTTTCCCTAACCAATTACAATGAGGTAGCCACCTGGGGCAGCATGATCCAATATGTTACCGAAATAAAATACATGCCTCCCTGGAAACCCGATAAAAGTTACAGCCACTTCGTTGGTGAAAGTGGGTTGACTGATGAAGAAATACAACTTATCGCTGATTGGGTGGCAGCAGGAACGCCTCAGGGTAATCCTGATTTGGAACCTCCTTTACCTGTTTTTCCGACGGGTTCCCAATTGGGTACACCAGATTTAGTGCTTGAAATGGCAGAAGATTATTTGATCGAAGGGAATAATCAGGATGACTACCGGGTTTTTGTTTTACCAACCGGGCTGACCGAAGATAAAGAAATTGCGGCGATTGAGTTCCGACCTGGCAATAAAAGAGCGGTACATCATGCGTTATTAGCTTATGAAACCAATGGAGTAGCAGCTTTTATGGACGCTCAAACCCCGGAATATGGTTATGAATCTTTTGGGAGCTTTGGCGTTCCTGTGCAAGGGAATTTTACAGGCTATACCCCCGGGATACAGGCTGTTTTCTTCCCGGAAGGCATCGGAACTACCTTGCCTGCTGGGGCAGACATACTGATGCAAGTACATTACGCACCCCTTCCGACGGATGAAACCGATAAATCCTATCTCAATATCTTTTTTAAAAAAGCGAATGATCCTATTCAGCGCGAGATTCAACGACAGCCCATTTCTCCCTTCAATCTGGATGAGGGACCCTTTTCATTCACTATCCCACCAGATGAAATCAAATCTTTTCATGGTACACTGGATATAAACGAAGATATCAGCTTGATTTCTGTCTATCCGCATTGCCATTACTTGGGAAAAGATTGGGAAATATTTGCCGAAACTCCTTCGAGTGATACCATCAATATCATTCGAATCGAAGATTGGGACTTTAACTGGCAGGGGGCCTACACTTTTCAGCGAATGAAAAAAATCCCGGAAGGCTCCATTGTTCACATCAGTGCTTCTTATGATAATACTGCAAATAACCCCTACAATCCCAATAACCCACCACAGACTGTTACCTGGGGTGAAGGCACGACCGATGAAATGTATCTGGTTGGTACAACTTTCGTGCCTTACAAGGAAGGCGATGAAGATATAATCATCGGAGAAGAAACAATTACCGGTTTTGAAGAAGTAAGCAGTCAAACGGGAAGTTGGTTATCTTTTCCATTTCCAAATCCAGCGAACAGCAATGTGGTGTTGAACTTTTATCTTCACAAAGGCCAGAATATTCGCATGGAGCTTTTTGATGTGAAGGGTGAAATGGTGAAAACCATTATAGAAAAAGCCAATTTTTCATCTGGAAATCACAAGGTGGAGTTTAATGTAAGTTCATTGCCGGCAGGTATTTATACCATTCGCTTAAGCGATGCTGAAATGAATTTAACCCGGCCGTTGGTGGTTACTGAATAAACAATAGGAGTCATCCCGAACCTTCGGGATGACTCCTTTTTACCCCTCAAAAAGCTCGAATAGCGCGAACACGAATCTCTGACGTTTTGTCTGCTTTTTCTTGTAAAAAAAAAGTAATCCTTGCCTCCAAGCTTGTGTTGTACTCGATTCTGTAGAACTCCAATAGGGAATTGATATTTCAATATTGAAAGCGCTTAGATCTGGAAGATCATTAACCCCATTTCCATCCGGATCGAGTAAGTTTTCCCAAATTTTGTTAAGCTCTCCAATGGAAGGTAAATACCAATCATCGTATCCTTACTTCTCAGTTCACCCCCCAAAATGTTCAATTCACCTGAATTCACCCTTCAGCATTCTTTAAACCCCTGCATATTTGTAGAGAAAGTAAAAAGAATATACCGATACAATGAAAAATTTAATTTTGTTATCACTGATTTTATTGTACTTCCCAGCCAAGGCACAAATTCAGTTTAATTCTTTAGAGGATTTACTGAATTATGCCGATGAGCACTCCATTGCAATAAAGACAGCTCAGATTGGAGAACAGGCCGCTATCACCGCTAAAAAGGAAGCAAACTCTTATTTGCTTCCCACGCTCAATGCGTCTTTAGGTTTTAATGATAACATTACCTTACAACCCACACTTGTGCCCGCCCAAATGTTCAACCCGGAAGCACCAGATGATGCTTTTGAGGAATTTACCTTTGGAACCAAGTATAACTACTCCAGAAGCATACAGGCTCAGTGGGATGTTTTGAATTTTCAAAAAATATTTGCTATTCAAACAGCAAGCGTTGAAACGGAAAAGAGCAAGATCAATACCGAAGTGAGCCGTTACAATACTTATCATTCATTGGCATCAACCTATTATTCTATTTTGCTAACACAAGAGTCTATTGAGCTTTATAAGGAGAATGTAGAGGTGGCTGAAGCCATTTTAGCATTAGCCGAAGAAAAATATCAAAAGGGAATCATCAGCGAAGCAGAGTTGAATCAAGCGAAAATTAATAAATTGCAAAACCAAAGAAGCTTAACTTCCGCAAAAAATAATTTGAATCAATTCTTTATTCAGCTTCAAAGTCAATTGAATACAGAACAAAAAATTGTGATTTCGGATGATCTTAAGAAATTCAGCGTAGAAAATACAAGTATCCAAAGCGTTCACCCAGAGGTCCGCTTACAAGAGATGGAAGTGAAAAAATACCAATCATTGCTTAAGCAGAATAAAGCGCTTCGCTATCCATCTCTAAGCTTGGTTTACCAGAACAATGAAACCTGGGCTACTAATGATTTTATGAATTTTTCGGATGCCAACGATCTTCCCCAGCAGTTCTTTGGAGTGACGCTCAGCATGTCGAACTTATTGGGGTTTACTGCCAAGCAAAAAGTCAGGAAATCTAAGTGGGAGCTGGAACTTCAGGAAATACAATTGGAAAATACAATCTTAGTAAAACAGAAAGAAGATGAATTGCTTGAGCTGGAACTCAAGCAAACCTCTGATCAACTCGCTGAAAATAAGGATATTTTGGAGCTCCAGCAGCAAAATGATGTTCATGCCGAAAATCAATATCAAAGTGGTATCATGAGCCTGGATCAGCGATTAAATAAATACGATGACCTGTTAGCAGCGCAGGATGGCTACTTGCAAAGCCTGGCGGCATTCACCCTGGCTCAGTATAAAATTTATATCCGGCAAATGAACTTTAATTTGAATTAAATAGGAGTCATCCCGAATTTTCGGAATGACTCATGCTTTGCAAAATATTTGTAAGTTATTGTTAATCATAAGGGTATCTACTTTTTTCTTGATAAAAAAGTAGCAAAAAATCAAGGCTGTATTCAATTCTTAACGCTTTTTGTCCCGAACTTGATTCGGGACAAAAAGCTAAATTGAATAAGGCCGGTCCTAAAGCATTGACTTACAGCACTTATTATTAACTATTGTGACAACATGAAGTTTCTTAAAATTCGGGATAACTCATGTTTGAATTGATAAATAAAATATAAAAGATGATACATAGCAGAAAAAAAATAATTTTTGCCGGTATAAGCTTAAGCTTAATGCTACTACTAGCATCCTGCCAACAGCAAGAAACGACCTTGCCCGTTCGCAAAAACATCGAAGATGCCGTTTTTGCCAGCGGATACATTGAGCAGGAAAATAACTACACGGTTTCTTCCAGAGTGGAGGGAATTATTTTGTCCCTTCCGGTCAAAGAAGGGGATTTAGTTGAGAAAAACAACTTGATTGCCGTGGTTGAAAATGATGTGCAGACCAATCAATTACAAGATGCCATGGTGGTTTATGATGATGCCGTCAGCCGTGCAGCACCTGAATCTCCGCAGTTGCAACACCTTCAGACTCAAATCGAGCAGGCAGAGCAACAATTGGAATTTGATCGGGAAAACTATCTGAGATACAAAGATCTGTGGAGCAAAAAGTCTGTGTCTAAGCTTGATTTTGAAAAAGCAGAACTGCAATACAAAAATGCTGAGAAAAACCTCCTTGCGTTGAAGGAGAATTATGAGGAAGTTCAGAATACATTGGCATTAAGCGTGGAGCGAAGTCGCGTGCAGGTCAAGACCCAAAGTTCATTACTGAAAGATTATAAACTAAGAACGGAGGAATCGGGCAAAGTAATCAACGTTTTCAAAAAACGAGGCGAGTTGATTCGAAAGGGCGAAGCCATCGCAAAAATTGGAAGTGGAGATTATATCATCAAGCTGTTCATTGCGGAAGAAGATATTACCAAAGTGGATACCGGCCAACAGCTTGCCGTTCATATAAATACTTATCCAAACAAGACTTTCCCGGCTAATGTGACTAAAATTTACCCTGGTTTTGATGAAACAGAGCAATCTTATGTCATTGAAGCCCGCTTTACGCAATTGCCGGAAAAAATGTTCTCAGGAACGCAGCTTCAGGCTAATATTGCAACAGGAAGCCGAAAGCAGGTACTGGTTATTCCTTCGGCTTATGTAGAAAAAGGTGGTTTGGTAATGCTTGAAAACGGGGAAGAAAAGCAAATTGAAACAGGCCTTAAAAACAATGTATGGACAGAAGTAATCGCTGGAATTTCTGAAGAAGATATTATTGTTAAACCCAAATAAAGCACAAAAAATGAATACTAATCAGAAAATTGCCCACGTATTCCTGACTTCCCGGATAAGGCAGCTTTTAGTAGCGGTTTTAAGCGTAACCTTCGGCATTTCCATGTATGTTTTTATGAATAGTTTTATGTCGGGCGTGAACAATGAACAAACGGAAATCACCTTCACTGCGATGTCCCATATTAAGATCTACAATGATCTCTCCGGAGATCCGGAACCTATTTTGCCGGAACCAGGCGATAGTACCTCGGTTTTAATGGTGAGTAATGCACGCAATATCCGATATACCGAAGGCATCAAAAATGCCGATGCGATTAAAGAAGAATTGTTTAAACTGAAGGATATTGTAGGAGTGACAAGCCAGCTCAATCAAAATGTTTTTATCCGAAACGGGGTTACTAAGGTAAGTGCAAACCTTTCCGGAATTGAAACACTTAGCGAAGATCAACTTTTCAAAACAAGTAATTACCTGGTAGAAGGGGATTTATTTAATTTGGATAAACGTTCAGATGGGATTATTCTCGGTACGGGCTTAGCGAATAATATAGGTGTTGGCAATGGTGATAATGTCGTTGTAATCACTTCCGATGGGATTTCAAAGAATTTTAAAGTGATCGGATTAATTGAAACTGGTGCCAATGCCGCTGACAGAACAAGGGCTTTAGTCCCGATAAACACTGCTCGCCAGCTTTTTTCAAAAAATAAAAGTTATGCAACGGAGGTATTGATCAATATCAAAAATTACAATGATGCTCAACAAGTTGCCGATGGCATTTCCAGGCGCACGGATTATAAAGTTGAGCCCTGGCAGGAAGGAAATGCTCAGTTGGATTCCGCCAATGTATTAAGAGATATCATCGCTATTGCAGTTTCTCTCACTATTTTGCTCGTAGCAGGTTTTGGCATTTACAACATTATGAACATGACCGTCAATGAAAAAATAAAGGAAATTGCTATCCTGAAAGCAATGGGTTTCAATGGAAAAGATGTGATTGAAGTTTTTCTTACACAGTCAGTGGTTATTGGGTTATTCGGCGGGATAACAGGCTTGGGTTTGGGGAATGTTATTTCCAGGGTAATAGATAAATTGCCCTTCGAAATAGGTACGCTGGAAACCTTACCTATGGAATATCAGACTTCAGACTATATTTTGGCCTTTCTATTCGGGATTATCATCACTTTTTTAGCGGGGTATTTGCCAGCAAAGAAGGCATCGAAATTGGACCCTGTGGCTATTTTAAGAGGGTAATAATAAAAAATAGTTCTTTGACATAAATTGTGGAAAATGGAACTTCAAAATGATAACCCTTTCAACCACAAGGGCATTCAAGGGTTATCATTTCGAAGTTCCACACAATTTGTCAAAGAAAGTAAAAAATCAACAAACATGAATGCACTATCAGTCAATCATATCAACAAATACTTTTACGAGCCTGTAGAATTCCATGTTTTAAGAGACATCTCCTTCCAGGTGAATAAAGGAGAGTTTGTAGCCATTATGGGCAAATCAGGCTCGGGAAAATCTACATTGCTCTACTTGCTTTCCACGATGGATACCGATTACAAAGGCCATATCTCTATTAATGGTACGCAGGTAACGGGTTTAAAGCAAAATCAACTGGCTGCTTTTCGCAATGAACATATCGGGTTTGTATTCCAGTTTCACTTTCTATTATCAGAGTTTACTGTTTTGGACAATATCATGCTTCCTGCTTTGAAACTAGGCAAGAAAAGTAAAGATGAAATCAAACATAAGGCCTTAGAGCTGCTCACTTTGCTCGATATCAAGGGCCTCGAATACAAAAGGGCCGATAAAATCTCCGGAGGTCAGCAACAGCGGGTCGCCATAGCAAGAGCCCTGATCAATTCTCCGGCTATTATCATGGGGGATGAACCCACGGGGAATCTGGATTCCATAAATTCAAAAATCGTTTTCAATACTTTCAGGGAGTTGGCCAGAAAGTATGGCCAAACCATTATTGCCGTTACCCACAACGATGAATTTGCCGCTAATTGTGACCGGATTATCGAATTGGAAGATGGAAAACTTGTCAATTCGATTAACGATAAGCAGTTAGCGGGGAACGGTTAACGGTTAACGGGCTGTGTATTCTTAAATAAATGAGTATCTTTGACCATCAACCATTTACCGTTCCCCGTTCCCCGTTAACCGCAAAAAAAGTATTGAAGTCAAGAATATACATCATCTTACCTATTGCTATTGCAGCCATCATGCCCGGGCTGGGCTATTTTTCCCAGGTAGAATCCGTGATTGAAACTACCAACAGAACGTTAGTGAATTGGGTAGTGGTTTCCGTTATTATTTACTCTTGGTGGTACCTGCTCTGGTACCAGTGGGACCTAAAACTAGCATATCGGATCTGGTGGATTCTTTTTGCCCTTATTATATTCGGAGGGATTAGTTATACAGGTTTAATTGTGTTTGTTTTTGAAGATCCAAATGACTTTAAATGGCATTTTGTTTTTAGAATGCTTCTTTCCACGATTCTTATTATTGGCATTCAATATGCGTTGAAAACACAACAGCACAATGCTCAGTTGCGCCTGGAAAAGGAACAAATTCAAACGGAGAATTACAAAGTTCAGATAAAAGCGATTCGTGCACAAATAGATCCTCACTTTTTGTTTAACTCCCTGAACACGCTGCGATCTATGGTGCGGCAACAGCACCCCAAGTCAGAGAAGTTTATCCTGAGTTTGTCAGATTTTTATCGACAAACTTTGAAGCATAATGAAAATACCACCCTTCCACTCTCAGAAGAACTGGCCGTTCTGGAATCTTATTTATTTTTGATGAAAAGCCGGAACGAAGAAGCAGTAACCGTTAATATCAATATAGACGATTCCTTAAATCCGTTTCATCTCCCTGCTCTGGCCTTGCAGATCATTGTAGAAAATTGCTTCAAGCACAACAGCATGACTTCAAAACGACCTTTGCACATTAATATCCATAATGATGAAGATTATTATATTGTGATAAGCAATAACATCCAACCCAAAATAGGAGACCAGGAACCGTCTGGCTATGGGTTGAACTTGCTGAGGAAAAGATATGAATTGTTGAAAATTCAAAATGGAGTCATTATAGAAGAAACCCCTGAACAATTTACCGTTAAATTAAAACTCGTTCTTTGACAAATTGTGTGGAGTTGAAAAATGATAAAACCTGAATGCCCTAATTATCATTTTGCAACTCCATTTTATCACAATTTATGTCAAAGAACCTTAAAACTGATATAGAAGATGAATATACTGATTGTTGAAGACGAAGCACACACGGCTTCACTTTTGAAGGAGATTATAGAACAGGATAGTGATTTTATTGTAACCGAAAGCCTGGAATCCGTAGCGGAAACCGTTGAATATCTGAGCAAATACCAGAAAAATATAGACCTTTTGTTCTTTGATATTCAATTGGCGGATGGGCGTAGCTTCGAAATATTTAAGCATATAGATGTAGTCGTGCCCGTCATATTTTGTACGGCCTACGATGAATTTACCCTTCAGGCAATCAAAAACAATGGTATTGATTACGTTCTTAAACCATTCAAAGAAGAGGAAATACACAATGCCCTTCAAAAATACAAAAAGCTTATCTCTAATCTTCAGACGAAGAACAACACCCCCTTCTACTTCCAGGTGGAGCAGCCAAAGCAATATCAACAAAGCTTTTTGACCCAATATCGTGAAAAATCACTGGTGAAGAAGGTGGAGGACATTGCTTTGTTTTATGTAGAATTAGAAACCGTTCATTTGTATACCTTTAAAGGAGAAAAATTTCCTTTGTTTAAAAAACTGGAATACATTGAGTCGGTTTGTGATCCCGACCATTTTTATCGGATAAACCGCCAGATGTTAGTCAACCGGAAAGCAGTAGTGGGGTTTGAGCCTTATTTTAACAGGAAAATCATTTTAAATCTTAATATCAAACTGGAGGATAAGGCTATTGTGAGCCGGTTGAAGGTGACGCCTTTTAAGGAGTGGTTGGAGAGGTGAAGGAAACTCCAAGGACATTTATTTCTATTGTAACTCCTCTCACACATCTTTAGAAATAAATCTTACTATCTTTGTGGCAAATTAAGCCAGAAAAATGGAAGGACCAACACATTATCTACTTTTATTACTTTTTATCTTTAATAGTTTTTGCTTAAGTGGCAATCCACTTCTCTAACGGATAAACAAGAAACCTGGACTCTTGAGGCTCTGATCGAAAAAGCTTTACAACAAAACGTTCAGATCAATACAATGCGGTTTGACCAATCCTTGGCCGAAAAAGATGTGGAAAAAGTTAATACTTCTTATCTGCCTTACGTAAGTGCTACACTTACGGGTACTTATACTAATCTGCCACTCAATGCCTTCGGCACCAAATTGAACCAAGGAGCCATCGGCGCAGCTGATTTTGCACCGCCATCCCTAAATAGCCCGGATGGCATTGATAACCTTCAGACAAGGGTCGAAGTGCGTCAACCTATCTTGAATTTTGATGTCAAACATATGTGGGAAGCGGCCGAATCGAAAGTGGAAGCTACTCAATTTCAGGTAAAACGCGCTGAAGAAAATATCGAATACGAAATCTCTAAAGCTTATCAGCAACTACAGTTTTTATATAAATACCAACAAACTCTAAGGCAAACTCAGGCTACCACCGAAGCAAATCTAAAATTAACGAAAGACAATGTGGATGCAGGCTATCTTAAACAGGTGGATGTCTTTAGCATCGAAATCCGGGTAGCTGAAGTAGAGGATCAAATCCTCAATACTCAGCATAACATTCGAAACTTATCAGACTTTATTTACTTTCTAATAGGTGAAGAAGCGGGGGATAAAATCATCTCTCCTTCGGATAGCCTTTCCCAATTGATCCAATCGGGCCTTCAAGACCTTGATATTGAAAGCCGTTCTGATTTCAATGCCTATCAATCGGGGATCAAGGCGAGGGAATCCCAACTGAAAGCTACTCAAAATGTAAAACTCCCCCGCTTAAATGCCTTCGGTTCCTACGAATTCAACAATCGGATCGATTTTGAGGATAGTGCTGATGGCTATCTTCTTGGCGTACAGCTTTCATGGAACGCTTTTGAAGGCAACCGAAATCTAATTACCGAGGAAAAACAACAACTGGAAATACAAAAGGCTAAACTGGAATACCAGTTGTATGTCGATCAAAATCAACTGAAATTGCAGGCCGCTAAGCGCATGCTTACCCATGCTCAAAGTAAAATTGCCCTTTCAGACCGGTCGATTCGCCAGGGGAAAGAAAAACTGCGCATCCTTACCAATCGCTACGAGGAAGGACTGGAGAAGTCAACTGACCTGCTGAATGCTGAAACCGATCTTGCTCAAAAACAACTGGCCAGACTTCAAGCTATCCTTGATTTTAACCTGGCCGCTACGGATATCCAATTTTTAACTGAAAAATAGACTTTATCCTAGATTAAGTTTTACGAGCAGAAATGGAAGGGGTTGGGTTCCGGTCAAGGTGTAGCCGCAACCTAATAGCCTTAGCCAATAGGGCGGTGACAAGACATGGAGCGGAACCAAAAGATACATATTTTGCCATTAAATTCTAATAAAATCTTCTTCAAAAATGAGGTATTTTTTAAATAATAAATCTTTCATTGTTCTCTATCTTATTTATTGCTTGTGGCCATTCTGAAGAGGCCCATCTGGCGGAAGATACACGCCCAACTGTATAGGTAGTTTTGACGAAGCCTAAGTTAATCTCATCAGCTTCGAGCATTCAAACCAGTGGAACGATCCAGGCTTCTACCCAGGTTCAATTAAGCCCCCGAATGATGGGGTACCTTTTGAATCTCAAAGTAAAGGTCGGTGATCGCGTGCGCAAAGGACAGCTGCTCGCAAGCATCAGCAACGAAGAGCTTAAGGCTAAAGAAGCGCAGGTCAAAACAGGCATTGAACAAGCGGAAATCATGCTTAAAAATGCAGAAAAAGACTACCAACGCATAAAAACGCTTTTTGAGAAAAATAGCGCCACTCAAAAAGAACTGGATGATATCACCACGCATTATGAAGCTGCCAGGCAACAAGTGAAACAAGCAGAGCAGGCGCTGAAAGAAGTGGAAGCCAACCTGGCTTATACATCCTTAAAAGCTCCTATTTCTGGCTTGATAACGGATAAATACTTGTACTCCGGAGATTTAGCCACCCCTGGCCGTCCGATTTTGAGCATTGAATCGCCCAATAACTTCCAGGCAGTCATCAATATTCCTGAATATCAGATTTTAAATGTAAAAAAGGGGGATCCGGTGAGGGTTGTTATTAAAGCAAATGATGTAGAAATGAAGGGGCAGATCGACGAGATTAATCCTTCGGCCAAAGCTACAGGCGGACAATACATCGCCAAGGTGAATTTATCGGGAAAAACGTTTCAAGAATTTCCGCTCTACTCCGGTATGTTTGTAAATGCTTACATCGATGCAGGAGAAAAAGCTTTACAAGAAAAAAAGCCGGATTTAATTACAGTCGCCCAAAAAGCTATTTATGAAAAAGGCCAACTTAAGGGCCTTTATGTGGCAACAGAAGAGAAAAAAGCAATCCTTAGATGGATCCGTACAGGCAAAACAATAGGGGATCAGGTGGAGGTTTTATCCGGGTTGAAGCCGGAGGAATCTTATGTGCTGGAGGCAAAGAGTAAGCTTGTTAATGGAGCTAAGTTGATTGTTTCTAAATAAAATCGTTCTTTGACAAATTGTGTGGAGTGTAAACATGAATCATCCCGAAAATTCGGGATGATTCATGTTTACGCTCCATTTTATCACAATTTATGTCAAAGAACCAATAAAATATAATAGCCCCTTTAAGGGGCAACGTAACTTAACCAACAATTATGAACCAAGGAATAGCAGGGAATATAGCTAAACTCTTTATTAACAGTAAGCTTTCCATCCTCCTGATGATCAGTTTTCTAATCATCGGGATATACAGTTCTTCTATCATCCCGCGTGAAGAAGAACCACAAATTGATGTGCCAATAGCCGGTTTATTCTTCGGATTATCCGGCGGTTACTTTATCTGTAGCTAAGCGTAAAGGGGCAGATGCTATGAAATTAGCAGATAAGGTGATTGAAAAAGTAGAAAAACTGAAAGCGAGCCTTATTCCTGAAAATGTACATGTAGAGGCAACCCGGAATTATGGTGTCACAGCCTCTCAAAAGGTATCAGAGCTATTACTTCACCTTTTGGGCTCCATCGTAGCCGTTACTATTGTCGTGATGCTCGCGATGGGCTGGCGGGGGGCGGTTTAGTGGTATTTTTATCTGTACCGACGACCTTTGCCCTGACATTGTTTTCTTATTACTTCATGGATTATACCCTGAACAGGATTACCCTTTTGCCCTTGTGTTTGTTACGGGTATCGTCGTGGATGATTCCATCATTACTGCAGAGAATATGCACCGGCATTTTAAAATGGGTAAACTGCCACTGAGGCAAGCAGCGCTCTATTCGATTAATGAGGTGGGGAACCCTACTATATTAGCTACCTTTACTGTAATTGCTTCGGTACTTCCAATGGCATTCGTGTCCGGTTTAATGGGGCCATACATGAGCCCGATGCCCATAGGAGCATCCTTAGCGATGTTCTTTTCGCTTCTTGTGGCCTTAACCATTACCCCTTTTCTGGGTTTCCACATTTTAAAAGTAAAAGATGCTCATAAAGAAGGATCTGAAGGCCATGAAAATGCCGAAGGTTCCAGGATTTATAAAATCTATTCCGCTTTAGTATCTCCATTATTGAATTCCCGATGGAAGCGCTGGCTATTTCTTGGTGTTAATACCTTGATCTTACTGGGCGTCATGTCTATGTTCTTTACGCAAAGTGTGGCTGTAAAAATGCTTCCTTTTGACAACAAAAATGAAATTCAGGTAGTCATTGATATGCCTGAGGGAACTACTCTGGAACGTACTGCAGCAGTGGCCAAAGAAATTGCCTTATTTGCATCCCAACAGGAGGAGGTTGTCCATTACCAAATTTATGCAGGTACAGCAGCGCCCATCACTTTCAATGGTTTAGTACGTCATTACGATCTTCGGGGAGGTTCAAATATGGCTGATGTTCAACTCAATTTAACGGATAAGCATTATCGCGAAATTCAGAGCCACGGCATCGCCAAAAAATACCGGGATGGTATTCAATCCATTGGCAAAAAATATGGTGCAAACATAAAGATTGTTGAAGTACCTCCGGGACCGCCTGTGCTTTCAACTTTGGTTGCTGAAATATATGGCCCGGATTATGAACAACAGATCGCTTTAGCCAAAGATGTAAAAGATCTAATGAATGCAACCACTGATGTTGTAGATGTAGATTGGATGGTTGAGGATGATCAAACGGAATATCAATTTATTATTGATAAGGAAAAAGCGATGCTCTTTGGCATTCCGCCTCAAAAAATTGTTGCCACTCTGAATCTGGCACTTTCCGATAATGCCCTTACCTACTTATATGCCGAAAATGATTACGAACCGGTAGGTATTACATTGATACTAGAGGAAGCGGAACGATCGGGTTTAGAAGAACTGAAACAATTGAAAATGCCGTCTAATCGGGGGGAAGCCATCCCCCTTGCAGATCTCGTCGAAGTATCAGAAACATTAAAAGATAAAAGCATTTATCGCAAAAATCAAAGACGAGTGGTTTATGTGACCGGCGACATGGCAGGCAGCCTTGAAAGCCCGGTCTATGCCATCCTGGATATGGGGCAACGATTGAAAGACATAAAATTGCCTCCGGGTTATGAATTGAATGAATCATACATGGAAGCCCCTTTCATCGAAGATGATTTCACCGTGAAATGGGACGGTGAGTGGCAGATCACTCTTGAAGTCTTTAGAGATCTAGGGACTGCTTTCGGTGTGGTCCTGATTATTATTTATATCCTCATTGTCGGGTGGTTCCAAAATTTCAGAGCACCTATAGTCATGATGGTAGCCATTCCGCTATCTATGATCGGGATTATTCTCGGCCATTATATTTTCAATGCCTATTTTACCGCTACCTCCATGATCGGTATTATTGCCCTTGCAGGAATTATGGTACGGAACTCCGTACTTCTTATTGACTTCATCAATCTTCGGCTTGATGAGGGAGTAGCTTTCAAACAAGCCGTTCTGGAAGCTGGGGCGGTACGAACCACCCCTATCTTACTTACGGCAGGCACGGTGGTAATTGGAGCTTTTGTAATATTGTTTGATCCCATTTTCCAGGGGCTGGCGATCTCATTAATGTTTGGAACCATTGCCTCTACAGTGCTTACCCTGCTGGTGGTTCCTTTAGTTTATTATTTGACGGAAAGAAAAGAATATAAAGACAGGGTTTAGTAAGTTTGGAGGGTTTGGAGCTTTGAAAATTTCAACGCTCCAAACCCTCTAACTCCTCTAAACTTTCTAAACTAAAAAAGCATGAAACTTTTAGTTGTTACCGGATTTGAAGACTATACCAACGAGATTCTTCAAATACTGAAAAAAGCGGAAATACACATTTTTAGCAAATCCCAAATGAGTGGATTTAAAAATAATTTCAGAGAGGATAATTCGGGCAATTGGTTCGCTGCCGGGCACAATGAATACAATGCTGTTATGATCTTTGCTTTCACGGAAGCAGAGAAAGCAGAACGCGTGCTTGAACTGGTTCAATCCTCCAATGACCAAAATACCTCACAATCCAAGATCCGGGCATTTTTGACGAATGTAGAAAAAGCGGTTTAAGGAGGAACGGGAAACGGATAAAGGAAATTTTATCGTTTGCCATTTACCGTTAAACGGTGGATTTTTTTATCTTTGAGCAAAGATTAAAATCCTCATGAGTAAGAACAAACGAAAGAAATCACCCAAGAAGGTAGCACCTCCGAAGAGTTCTGCGATGGCATTACCAAGGAGTTTTTTAGAAGGGTGGTCAAATAGCTTTCCGATCATAAAGTTTGTATTGTTGTTTGGTCTGTTGTTGTTGATATTTTACGCCCTCTATGGATCTAACTTTTTCCAGGAAGCTATTGTCGTACCAGCAGTAAATTTTCAAGCCATTTTCTCCAACTTTGTACTGAATTTGCTGAGCCAGGACACAGTGGTTAATGGTGGTATAATATCAAATGAATTGGGTTCTATAAATGTAGGCAAAGGTTGTGATGGTATTGAAGCTATTATGCTTTACGTAATTGGAGTACTAGTAGTGCCTTTTTCGTTTAAAACGAAGTGGCCAGGTTTATTATTTGGTTTTCTCGCTTTGTTTCTTCTAAACATGATCCGGATCATCGGTCTTTTTTTCGCCAACATATACTTTCCGGAAGCATTTGAAACGTTGCATCTACATGGCGGTTTTGCCCTGTTCATCGTAGTAACTCTTATCCTCTGGCTAATCTGGGCCAACTGGGCATTGGCTAAAGATAAATAACCCATGAAAAAAATATTGCTTTTCCTGCTTTTCTTTTTGCTGATTTATAGTGCATGCGTAGCACTATTCCAGGTTCCGGCATTTTGGAAGTCCAATACGCAGCTTATCAGTTCTTTTTCTGAGTATAGCTTCAGTACATTGCTGCCCAAAACCTACTTCAGGATTGGCCCTGAGGGAGGAAAAGATGCAGTAACTGATGCGGTTAGAGTCACGTTCAAGGATAAAGGGCTGATAGAACAGATCAAAAGAGAGGCAAAAGCGCGTGGACAGAAAAGTATTGACCTTAGTGCAGAGTTTTTTACGGTTTATTTAAATTCTATGTGGCGCATACCCATTTGTTTTTTAATCGCTTTATTTTTGGCCACTCCCGTTGCCTGGAAACAGAGGCTAATAAACCTATTGATAGCCATTCCTATATTGTTCCTGCTGGTACATATAAAGTTTTTCTTCGTTACTCTTTATCGCTTATCTGTAGTTTATCCCGATGTTTATGATTTAAACCCTGTTACTTCAGGTATTGCTTATTTCTTTGAAAATAGCGTAGAACTTGGCGCGACCATCCTGTTAATCATGCTCATATGGGTGATCAGCTTCTTCCGGAAAGGAAATTGGAAAAAGCTGATTCAGGATTTTGCAGATCGTTAATAGTAGGGGTTCTAAATGATTTCATTTGGTCGAAATAAATTTGGTAAACATTTTAAGAACAAAAAAATGAGTCATCCTGGATTTTCAGGAACTTTATGTCGTCCCTGCAATTAAAAAAAGGTGCAGTAATCAATACTTTCGGACCGGCCTTATTC
>CAZHZT010000131.1:0-11843 GCA_964537285.1 uncultured Saprospiraceae bacterium
GAATACAGCCTTGATTTTTTGCTACTTTTTTATCAAGAAAAAAGTAGATAATCCATTGATTAACAAATTTTTGAAAAGCTATATAGTGAAAATGAGTCATCCCGAATTTTCGGGATGACTCATGTTTATTACTTACTTTATTAATAATTTTTCTTGTTTTAAAATATTTCCATTAAAATCTCTCAGTAATATGAAGTAAACGCCTGGTGTCCAATTGTTTGTATTTACAAATATACTTTGATTCGAGGAATTGGCGGCTTCTGAAAAGATGGTTTGACCAAGAGTTGTAACAACGCTCATTTGCCCGGAAAAACTTAAACGGTCTTTCCCTTGAATAGTGAATTGAACAAATTGATCCGCTGGGTTGGGGAAAATGGCAAGAGCAATTTCCGGCATTTCGGGAGAGCTGGTAGAGCTTACATCATCATTAAGTGCTGTAACTTCCAAATCATCAAAATAAAACCCGTCTTCTTCAATAAAGCCATCGGAAACGAGTAGAAACCTCAGGTATAAAGGCCCGCCAGTAAATTCCGAGATATCCATTTCTTCTTTAACCCAATCATTTTGAAATCCTTCATAAACAGGCTCGCCATCTGCTTGGTTATTGGTACCCTCAACGGTATATTTTCCACAAAGAGGAGTGTAGTTCTGGCCATCATTAGAAGCTAATACCTGTACATAATCGTAATTCGTTTCAATGGCCCATTTGGCATAGAAGGTTAATAGGGCTTGTTGTGAGCCGGTTAAATCAATTGGTTCGTCAATTTCTAAAACATTAGTGAAATTGGAAAAGTATTCAGACAAGGGAGAATCAGTGATACTGGCATTAGGAGAGAAAAATTCCTCTTCAGTAAGGTCCCACCCAAATTCTCCATTTAAAGCTTCCCAATTACTTAGTGAATCGGCTTTGTCATTAAATACCGTTTCCACGCCACCTAAGGTTTTGTAGAGCGTATCCGTCCAGCTTAGTTCACCATTGCTGACAGTAAGGCCAAATACAATAGGATCAAATGGCTGGGCTGCGGGGTCAATTTCAAAGGAGATCACACTTTCTATGTCGGCAAAAGGGTCTAGGGTATAAGTTTGAGGATCGCCAGTGGATAGGATATTCGCAGAAACAGGATCAAGCGAAACGATCAATGGGCCATCTTTAAGGCCAAATCGATTTAATCGAAAAGGGAGGGAACTGCTGTAAGCGTCTACAAATGGAGAGCTTAGGTCTTCGACTTCCCCGTAAATCAATACGACATGAGCCGCAAGCAGGTTTTGAAGCACATTTTCCTGGCATAACCCGATGATGGCATTTGAAGGAGGCCAAAATCCAAAGTTACCGGGACCAACTTCGGGGGTCATTGAATAAATAGCAGGTTTACTGACATTTTCGCCATACATCCAATCATCCGATACACCATTGACGTTGTAATTGACCGTCTCGGTAGCCGTTCCGTAGGTATATTGGTTTTCTTGGGTAAATAGATTTGCAATAGCAGGAAAGGCCGGATCGGCAATTTCGTCCGAATATCCCCAGGGATAGATGAGGAGATTACCAAAAGTGTGGTAATTGAGACAGACCTGGAATTCGTGTTCATTACAGAAAGCTTTCACTGCCTGAGTTTCGGGTTCAGAGAATCCGGTTTCTCCTCTGTAAGTTGCGGATTGAGGGTTTGGAGAAGAGCCTATGTCATTAAAGCCCCATTCGAATCCGTAGTTTCGGTTTAGGTCAACCCCATCAAAGTCTTCTTCGAAAATACCATTATTATCATTATCCCGCTTATTTTTACGCCAAAGCCCTCCGCCGTTGGGGTTGGTAGTTTCGTTGTGGATGTAGCCATCAGGGTTTATGCAGGGGATAAAATACATTTCAACATTATCTACCAGGTATTTAACTTCGGGGTCTGTGTCATAGTTTTCCAACAGGTACCACATATAAAAAATGATTTGGGATAAACTATTTGGTTCTCTCGCGTGATGTAGGGTAGTATACAAAACCTCAGGTTCTGTTTCATCTTGATCTGGATTATCAGATATTTTAAGCCAGTAAATTGGCCGTCCTTCAATGGAGGTAAAGGTATCGATCGGAGTGCGGGCAGTTATCAGGTCAGGATACAGAGCAGCCATATTATCCAAATGGTCCAGCATTTCCTGGTAAGTAAAAAAGCCTCCCATAGAGCCGATCGAAAAGTTTGAAGGCACTTCGTAAAAGGTACTTGTTTCTTCAAAACAATCGTCTTGCCTGTCGGGGGCAGCTTCAAATGCTCCTGCTTGAGAAGCATAATAAGCCTGAACATCTTCGATAAGGATTTTGTAGGTAAAACCGGCTTGCTCTACAAGGGCTAGTTCTTTATAAGAAAAGTCGTTGATTATATGTCGGTTAGGAGCAATTTCACCATGGTCTACTTCCAGACCTAGTTGAGCCAGTTCAGCAATACTTCTACCTTCTAACAGGATTTTCGCACGGGCATATTTTGCAGTTTGTGCTTGCCCGGCCAGCGTCATAAATAATAAAGCGAATAGTAAAACTAGGGAGCGATTCATCTTTATTGTTTTTATTGGTAAAATTACAAAAAAGCCAAATATTTATTTGTTACCCATTATGCAAAACCAAAGTCAAGGGTGAAAATGATAAAAAACGATTGTCACAAATCTATTTCCTTCTTGGAGTTGTTTACAAAATGTATTAGACTTGTTCAGCAGTTGCTACAGAACAAGTCTATTATTATTACATTTGTAATATATAGATATCTATATTTTTATATTTAAAAAATTAAAACAATGAAAGAAGCTTATATTGTTTCGGCCGTGAGAACGCCGATAGGAAGTTTTGGAGGCGTTTTATTGCCTTTGTCGGCAACAGATTTAGGTGCTGCAGCGATTAAAGGTGCGTTGGAAAAAGCTGGTGTATCACCCGAGCAAGTAGAGGAAGTATACATGGGTAATGTTATTTCGGCTAATTTAGGGCAGGCTCCTGCACGCCAAGCTGCTTTGAAAGCTGGTATTCCGAACAATGTTCCGTGTACGACGGTAAACAAAGTTTGCTCTTCCGGAATGAAGGCTGTTATGTTTGCTGCTCAGAGTATTATGTCGGGGGGTAATGAGTTGATTGTAGCAGGAGGAATGGAAAGTATGAGTAATATTCCTTACTACGCAGCAAACAATCGTTGGGGAGCCAAGTACGGAGATGTTCAATTAATTGACGGACTGGCTAAGGATGGTTTGACGGATGCTTATGATCATCAGGCAATGGGTATTTCGGCAGATGATACGGCAAAAAAATACAGCATTTCTCGTGAAGAACAAGATCGTTTTGCTATTCAATCATATAAACGTTCTGCGGATTCTACTAATAATGGGCTTTTCAAAGATGAAATTGTGCCTGTTTATGTTCCTCAGCGCAAAAGAGATCCATTAGAAATATTGGAAGATGAAGAATACAAACGTGTGAAGTTTGAAAAAATTCCTGCATTGAAGCCTGCTTTTGTTCGCGATGGATCGGGCACAGTGACTGCCGCAAATGCTTCGACTATCAACGATGGTGCTTCAGCATTGATCATTGCCAGCAAGGAAAAAATAGACGAATTGGGACTTAAGCCTGTAGCCAAAATCGTTGCTTTTGCCGATGCAGCTCATGATCCTCATTGGTTTACAACTGCTCCTACCATAGCTGCTCCGCTGGCACTGAAAAGAGCTGGCATGCAAATTTCTGATGTAGATTATTTCGAGGTGAATGAAGCTTTTGCAGTTGTTCCTATGGCTTTTAATCAAGAATTAGGTTTATCAGAAGACAAGGTAAATGTATTTGGTGGAGCCGTTTCTATTGGTCACCCACTGGGAGCATCTGGTGCGCGCATTGTAACCACTTTGAATAATGTTCTTTGTCAAAAAGATGCCAATGTTGGTTTAGCTGCAATATGCAATGGTGGGGGAGGAGCTTCTTCCCTGATCATTGAAAGGGTATAAAATTTGGTAATTTAAGACGATCAAGCATCTACAGAACTAAAATTACTTAAATTAAGTAAAAGAGGCTGTTTAAAAACGTTTTTCTGCTTTCAGCAAGAGAATCTTTGTTGAAGTTGTTAAAAAAGTAGATCACCCCGCTGAGCGGAGTGATCTACTTTTTTAACAACTTCATTGCATAACTATATTATTTTTCGGATTTTTGCGGAAAAGAATATTTTTGGAACTAGATGATTTCATTTGGTAAACATTTTAAGAACAAAAGGCAGCCTAATTTCTTCTGAGTAGTGCTAGCATCAATGTCGTCAACTTAAGCTCTTTATAGCCCGGCACTTCAGTGCCGGGGGAATAGTTGTCAGATTGGGCTTTAGCCCTTTCATTATTAATGGGCTAAAGCCCCGATAAATATTAACACTACACCTGGCGCTAAAGCGCCAGGCAAAGAAAAAGCATAAGTTGACGACATTAGCGGAAGCCCACAATACTAGAGCAATGGCCTATTATGTGCTTCCGCTACGCGGAAGTTGGTCTCTATATCTTATAACCCCGGGAGAACCCAGGGCTACGATCAGGTAGGCCTAACGGCCTGATTTAAGGATTTCCCAAATTAATTTCGACCAAATGAAATCATCTAGAACCATATTTTTATATAAATAAGGTTTTATGCAGAAAGAAGGGAGTTGTTTTTTAGGCAGCCTCTTTTTTTGTGCCTGATATATATTAAAATTAGTTCTTTGACATAAATTGTGGAAAATGGAACTTCAAAATGATAAGCCTTTCAGACCAAAGGGCATTCAAGGCTTATCATTTTGAAGTTCCACACAATTTATGTCAAAGAACGTTAAAATTTAAAAAATATTAGCATTGATACTCCCCCCTGCCGCAACTTTAACAATTGTGGTATATTTTTTGATGCTACTTAACAAAACAAATTTGGGTTTTACCCGTAATTCCATGAACAACCTGTCTGTTAGGATTGTCTATCAATTTTAGGGATCATACAAAGGAGACAAAATAAGAACAACTATTTGAAAATTAGCAGGTTGTAAGTAAAAAACTGGATAGCGAAGAATGAAATTAACATTTCAAATGTTTCATTCCTCCTATTTTTTTCGTATCTTATGGACCCATTTAGTGCAGCTTCCAATGAGTAAAAGCAATATATAACAGCGCTATCTTACAGACATTAAAAAGCTTTACATGAACATGCAACACTTTACTAAATGCACTTTGCTTTTACTTTTCTTACCGCTTGGGCTACTGGCTCTTCCCTCTTTGGGGAAAAGTGTTGCCATAACGGCGGAAGAAAACTATTGCGCTCCATTCAATGGAGATATTCCCTTCGGGAAGGCTCTGTTTGAGCACACCCTTAGAAATTGTGACGGTACTTATATCGTCTACTTCTACAGCTACAATAATGTGGGGGTACATACCTGGGACTTTGGGGATGGTTCCTATGGCGAAGGTTTTAATACCGAGCATGCCTACGATTTACCTGGAAATTATGAAGTAACCCATACCGTTGAATACAAAGGAAATACTTTTACAAAAACGTACTTCGTAGATATTAAAGACCCTAATTCTTATATTAATATCGGCGAGGATACAACCATTACTTATTTTCACGAACTTATTTCGGATTCTATTCTTCCTCCTCTGAAAGCAATTGATATGTACCTTTCGATTAAAGGTACACTGGTGCTTACTACCGAAACTCAGAAGTATGTTTTTAGTAAGTGTAATATCCGCATGGAACCAGGTGCCAAAATTGTTGCGGAGTCTGGTACGAGACTTAGTTTTGGAGGATCTTCTTTCTTATATTCCTGTGAACAGATGTGGCAGGGGGTTGAAGCTATGCCGGGAAGTACAGTCCGGGTTATGGAGAGAAGTTTTATTGAAGATGCTCAGTATGCTTTATATATTCATGGTGGTGCTAACTTATTGATCTCTTGTTTCTTCAACAGAAACTATATCAGCCTTTACATTCCTCCAACTCCAGATGAGTCTTATCATAATGTTTCTCTTGAGGCACCACTTTGGGGCTTACGCTTCTTCTGTACACGTCCATTAAATCAGCCTTATGACGGGCAAACATATCCGTATGATCTTCCGGTTCAAGGAGAGGTTTCTTATGCGGGTATTCACTTCAGTGACTTAAATTATGTTGAGGTAGGAGGTAATGTGGCCGGTATTTTTAATTATTTTTCTGACTTAGCGAACGGAGTCATTCTACATAACATTAAGGTAGCTCTCGTTCAAACGAACTTGATGAAAAATATCTTAGCTACGGATAATTATCCGGACGCTTCCGGAAGGGGAGTCTGGGCCAGAGGTAGTGGCATTAATGTATTGAATGTCACAGGTAATGGGGTTGTTGAAACACCAGCTTTCCCATTGACTTTAGGCGTTGATGATGTGTCTTCTTTTACCAATTGTACCACAGGTATCTTAGCTGATGGAGTTGCGGCAACTGTCAGCAATAACATCATGATGGAAGTAGAAACCGGGATTGACATACGCAACGCGGTTGTTGAAGAGATTCACGTTGATAACAACCAGATTTCCGCGATAAAGAACGGGGTATTGGTAAGATTTTGTAGTGGTAACTCCGACTTTTTAATCGAGAACAACTATGTTGAAGTTGGTGAAGATGGTTTAGGGATGGAAGGAATAATGATTGACAATATATTTGCCACTTCATTTGCTCCTGCGATTATTAAAAATAATGAAGTGCATATGCACTATTGTCCTCCTGGCGGAAGGATCAATGGGATCTCAGCTAATCTTGCCATTAATCTTGGCATTACCGATAATGTTGTACATCGCTATGAACCACAAGGGCCTACTTCTGATGATATTTACTGCATTTCTGTTGCGGAAAGCAATAAAGTGAAAGTCAGTTGTAATGAGGTTATCGGTATTAACCTTGTCGGTTACCTAAGTAAAGGGATTGGTTTTTATTCTACTTCTGAAGCTGAAGTGCGCTGTAACTTCCTCGATCGCACAGGATTCGGGTTCGAGTTTAAAGGAATGAATTATCTGTTTGATTTTGCTGGCAATTATATCTATCGCCATTTCTTTGGTTTATACCTTGCCGAGGACACACAGCTGACCCCGGTAGGACAAGACGTACACGAATACAGAGGGAATGAATGGTGGAATAATCCTTACAATGCTAACGATCCTGAATTAGCGGGTGCATTGAATGAAGGAAACTTTTTCAATGTAAATGTATCTCGCTTTTCAGTTTATCCTGATTATAATTTCACATCCTTTTCCATCTTTGACCCGGAACCGTGGATCACTCCGCAGACGCCTATTTACTATGTTAAATGGTTTACAGCCACTGATGTCCAACCTACAACAACGGCTGATGGGTGTAATTATAATTGCGATGCAGGGCTGAATCTTCAAGCTCCTCCATCAACTGGTCTGATAGATAACTATATTGCCGAAGACAAACCTCTGTGGAAGTCGGAGTACCAAGGTGCAAGATTTGAAGCTGAGCGCACTTTATATCAAAAGTTAGCAGAAAACCCTGAATTGGTTGAAGCTGGTTCTTCTATTGAAACATTCTACAAAAAGACAGAACAAAGTCATATACCTGCATTTGCAAAAGTGGATGAAGCTGTTTTGGAAACTTCTAAATTAAGCCTTGGCGCTCAAGCTATCATTCAAAGTAACCTTAAGAGCTTTGATGACGTCTTAACTGAATTACAAAACATCGATTATCAATTGGCTCATCCCGAAAAATTTAATGCCAGTGAGGCCGAAATGCAGGAGAAACGTATAAAAGTACAGCATAAATTAGTTGCTCTCGCAAATGAAAGAAATGAGGCAGTTAAAAACATTCAGCGGTCTTTAACAAGCTCTTTCCAGCGTGCAGCTACTATCAATAAGAGCATTGAAGCTCAAGGTATTCATGAAGAATTTGAGCAAACGGTCACAGATATCTACCTGAAAACAGCCGCTAAAGGAAACTTTAACTTCACCAGTGATCAGGTAGCTGATTTACAAGTTATTGCCTTCGAATGTCCGTATGTTGGTGGGAAGGCTGTATACAAAGCACGTGCGATGTATCGTCTGATTGATCCCGCTGTATCCTTCTCAGATAATGCTGCTTGCAGAGAAAGTACCGAAGTTGGGCAGCAAGTAACCCATACAACTGAAATAAAGGGATACAATAATTTTCACTTATTCCCGAATCCTGCTTCTGAACAGGTAAGTATAACCATTCCTGCTGAAAGAGTAGATCAAGTTATTTTCTACACATTATTTGATCAGACAGGAAAACAGGTCAAAGGCGGACTGTTGAAGGAACAAGAAAATGTTGCCAATATTAATTTAGGCAATATTGCTGAAGGCTTTTATTCGCTGGTGTTTAAGAGTACAGATGCTACGGTTATTGGGGTGGAGAAATTGAGTATTGTCAGATAGACAAAATAATCAACAATATTTTTATATAGGATTAGGCGAGAAGTTAGATTTATTTCTCGCCTAATTTTGTTCAAGTGCTTAGAACTTTTCTTACAAAACCTTTTTCATCAATTCAAAACGTTTAAACCATGAAAAGCATTCAGTTAATCCTTGCTTTTATTTTTTGCCTTTCTTTAGGAGCTACTGCTCAAAATTCAATCGTTGGAAAATGGAAGATTACCATACCAACTAAAGAAGGAGATCTTACAGAGGTAGTACTTAACATTTCTGACGGAGGAGACTACAACATTGATTTTGGGATGGATGGTAACAATGACATTGTAGGAAAATACGAGCTTAAAGATGATCAAATAACCGTTTGGGACGTCAGCGGGGCCATGGCTTGCCCTGCAGATCAAAAAGGGGTTTACAACTTTGTCGTTACGGATGAAAAACTTACATTAATGCGCATTTCTGACGATTGCACCGGAAGAGGCGGGCCAGAAGGAAAAATGGCCTTCACGAAGCTATAAATTTGGTTTTTGATTTCTAAAACCAAGAATTGCTATGAAGTTTTGAAACATGATTCATTCCAAATTTTCGGAATGAATCATGTTTCAAAACTTCAATCTTTATACGAATAGCTGCTTCATATTTATTCTATTCCTCACAATTCCCTCAACTTCTTCAATTTTTACCCTATCCTGCTGTAAGCTATCGCGTTCGCGGATGGTTACCTGGCCATCTTCAAGTGTTTCAAAATCTACCGTTACGCAATAGGGCGTTCCGATAGCATCCTGGCGGCGGTAACGGCGGCCAATAGCATCTTTTTCATCGTATTGACAAAGGAAGGAAAACTTAAGGTCGTGGAAGATTTCACGGGCTTTTTTAGTCAATTCCTCATTATTCCTTACCAATGGTAATACAGCACACTTCACTGGAGCGATAGCAGGATGCAACTTCAATACCACGCGGCTAGAATCCTTACCTTCTGCATCCGGAACAATTTCCTCCTGTAAGCTATGGCTCATCATAGCCAGGAACATTCGGTCACATCCTACAGATGTTTCTACGACAAAAGGTACGTAATTTTTCTCTAGTTCGGCGTCAAAATATTGCAGTTTACGGCCGGAGAATTTTTGGTGCTCCGTCAGGTCGAAATCTGTTCTGGAGTGGATACCCTCTAGCTCACGGAATCCGAATGGAAATTCAAATTCAATATCAGCGGCTGCGTTAGCGTAGTGCGCTAGATTAAGATGATTGTGGAAACGCAATTTTTCCTTGGGTGTTCCCAGAGCCAGGTGCCATTTCAAGCGGTTTTCCTTCCAGTATTTGTACCACTGCATTTCTTCACCGGGACGAACAAAGTATTGCATTTCCATTTGTTCGAATTCGCGCATTCTAAAAATGAACTGACGCGCAACGATTTCATTGCGGAAAGCTTTACCAATTTGAGCAATACCGAAAGGTATTTTCTGGCGGGTCGTTTTTTGAACGTTCAGGAAGTTAACAAAAATTCCCTGGGCGGTTTCCGGTCTGAGGTAGATTTTGCCTTCTTCACCGGCAATATTACCCAGTTGAGTAGAAAACATGAGGTTGAATTGACGAACGTCCGTCCAGTTACGAGAGCCAGATTCCGGATCAGCGATGTCCAAATCCACTACTATGGCTTTTAATTCATCCATATCGCCATCGGTAAGAGCTTTGGCCAAACGACCATTGACCGCATCAATTTCTTCCTGACGCTTGATTATCCTGGGGTTGGTTGTCCGGAACTGATTTTCATCAAAGGCATCACCGAACTTTTTGCGTGCTTTTTCAACATCCTTAACGATTTTCGTATCAATCTTCTCAACATATGCTTCGATAAGGTGATCTACACGATATCTTTTTTTACTGTCTTTATTGTCGATCATTGGATCGTTGAAGGCATCTACGTGCCCGGATGCTTTCCATGTCTTGGGATGCATAAAAATGGCCGCATCGATACCCGTAATGTTTTCATGCATCTGCGTCATGGCTTGCCACCAGTAGCTTTTAATATTATTTTTTAGTTCAACGCCATAAGGCCCATAATCGTAAGTAGCACTAAGCCCATCATAAATTTCACTAGATGGAAAGATGAACCCGTATTCTTTGCAATGACTTACCAGTTTTTTAAAGCTATCGTCTTGTTGTGCCATGATTTTCTAAAATTGTATACGCTTTTTAAAATGAAGTGCAAAGGTAATAAAAGGAAGTTTTAATTGAGAAGGATGATGTCGGTCAAAATTTAAGATCGTATGATTTAACAGAAGATATTGGAAGATGGCCACATTAATATACCAATTACGAGTCAGGAACCCCGCCTTAGTTAAGATGGTTTAATGAATCAGGACACAAATTTAACTTAAATTTGTGTCCTGATTCATTAAACCATCTCAACTAACAACATGAATAAACTTTCAACATTTCCTACATTAAAAGATATTTTGGATACGCATATTGGCATTGAAGAGATGATTCACCGCACACCTGTGCTTACTAGTCAGGGGATTAATACAATTTCAGGGACTCAGCTTTTTTTCAAATGTGAGAATTTTCAAAAAATAGGTGCTTTTAAAATGAGAGGTGGAGCAAGCGCTGCCTTACGTTTAACTCAAGAGGAGAGAGAACGGGGATTAGCGACGCATTCCTCTGGCAATCATGCTCAGGCGATAGCCCGGGCCGCTCAATTATTGAATATTCCTGCGCATATTGTCATGCCCAAAAATTCTCCCATAATAAAGATCAATGCTACAAAGGGCTACGGGGCGAATGTTATCCATTGTGAAAATACCATTGAAGCCCGGGAGAAAACCCTCGAAAAGGTCGTTGCTGAAACAGGGGCAACATTTATCCACCCTTACAACAATTACGATGTTATTGCAGGGCAAGCTACCTGCGCTAAGGAACTTATTGAAGATACGAATGAACTAGACATCATTATTGCCCCTATTGGAGGTGGAGGCCTAATGAGTGGCACCGCACTCAGTACAACGTATTTGTCTCCAGGTACTATGATTCTAGGAGCCGAGCCAAAAGAAGTCGATGATGCTTATCGTTCGTTTAAATCGGGGAAGATTCAGAAAAACGACTCTATCAATACCATTGCCGATGGATTACGCACGAATTTAGGGGATAAAACATTTCAGATCATTCAGAAGTATCTGACTGATATCCTCACGGTAACAGAAGAATCCATCATAAAAGCTATGCGTCTTATTTGGGAACGGATGAAAATTATTATTGAACCATCTTGCGCCGTGCCCTTAGCAGCTATTTTGTCTTATCCTCAGTTTTTTGAAGGAAGAAAGGTCGGTGTAATTCTTACGGGGGGAAATGTGGATTTGGATAAGCTTCCATGGTTATTGCGGTAAACGGCCAACGGCCAACGGTGAACGGCCAACGGTGAACGGCCAACGGTGAACGGCCAACGGTGAACGGCCAACGGT
>CAZHZT010000131.1:11943-15756 GCA_964537285.1 uncultured Saprospiraceae bacterium
GAACGGGGAACGGGAAACGAATAAAGGCCGAAGGCCTTTTTACTTTCGTTCCCCGTTGACCGTTCACCGTTAACCGCATTTCCGTTGACCGCATAAGTTTTTTCCACCTTTTTGGAACAATAGTGGAAGTACTGCCTGAATTTTGCGGCTACATTTGTAGTAACAAAAGAACAAAAATTAGCAATTAAAAACTATATCCAATGACACAGGCAATCACCACAGCACCCTTCCAAAACGTAGAAACACAAAAAGTAACAACAGAAGACAATCAGGAGCAAACTACTCACCCATTAGTTGCCATCGCATGTTTGGCATTTTTCCCAGTTCTTTATATGTTAGGTAGTTCCTTAATCGGCTAACTAAAATACGTACAACGGTTAACGGTTAACGGGGAACGGTGAACGAAAGTAAAAAAGGCCTTCGGCCTTTATTCGTTTACCGTTCCCCGTTAACCGTTAACCGTTAACCGTTGTGCGTATTTTAGTTATTGGATGATTAATTTCTCTGTCCAAATTTGATCTCCGGATTGTAATTTTAGCAGATAAAGGCCGGGGGTAGCATCAGATAGTTGAATTTCCACCTGATTTGATCCACCAGCCGAAATAACTTCCGATCTTAATACTTTCCCGAGAGCATCTGTGATGATTAATTCAGCAGATTGCTTGAGGTCTTGATCTATGTTCAATACAAATTGACCATTCGACGGATTCGGGCTTATGCTTATGCCTTCGAGCGAGGAGATGTTCTCAACATTGACTAAAGGTAAGCCATAAATTTTGACATGATCAATGTTGGTTTGATCTCCGTCACTATTAGCCTTAAAGTCGTTCTGTCTGTCGTAAAAATGCTTTCCTTCAAAACAAAGCTGGAAGGAACTACCTACAAAGTCGCTAAGGTCCACAGTTTGGGTTTCCCATTCAAAATTTTGGTGTAAAGTAGGATGGTAGGAGTCTCCCACCTGAACATCATCGATAAGAATACGCATACCTGTGACCAAATCAGAAGATTGAATGTCGTAGTCTTCAGGATGAATTCTTGACCAAATTTGCTGAAGCTCGAAGTCCATGAATGCTTCATCCCATTCCGTTAAGTCTACACAAAGGCATATGCTTGAATTATATTCTGTATTTAAGGTGAAAACTTCCTCTTGGGTCGTAGGAATGTCCAGCTCGTCAATATCTGGAATACGGCTTCCTGTCATGCTCGCAAAGCGAATGCCATTAGCTGCTTGTGCTGAAAATATGAGTGTATTATTGGCAAGTTCCCCTTGTGTCAGGTAAAAAGAGTCCAGGGAAATATTGTCATTTCTTGCTTCGAAAGTAATTGTCTGGTCTCTGTTAATTACTTCCGGACGACGAGCGAGATGATCAAAAATAGTATCATTCAGCTGAAAGGCATCATCATCCAGGTTAACCCAAAAATCAATTTCATAAGATCCCGGCTCATAAAGCTCAACGGGGGTATTGAAAGTATATTCAATTGTTTCATTTTCTTGAAGGCTGTTCGCAAGAACAAGATCTTCGACCACAGGGCTGTCATCATTTACGCGATAACCTACTTTAATAGTTGTACCGGCATCTAATTCAAAGCTGCAACCCGAAGGATCTAGCCTAAAAGTCATCGTTAAATCTGCAGGATTACCATCAATACAGGAGGATTGAGGGGCAGAAACGGAGAGCATTCTCAGGTCTTTTGATATATTATCCGCTCCTACACCTACAGCATGCCATGCCTTAGCTGTTTGAACAACTTCCGGAGAACAAGATCCATAGATATCTTCAGCACTTTGAAGGGCTCCAAGGCGTGCATCAAGGTGATTAGAAGATGGAGTCAGGTAAAACGCAAGATTGCGATACGCGATATCTGCTGCATTATAAATTCCCAGGCCATCTACTTCGTAATCATCTCCATTGTCATTGATTCCGGTCCCTCCTTCTGAAAGCAGGTAAAACCAGAAGTTTTGTACACCGCTGTTGGTATGCACGCCACCATTATCTCCACTACCTGTAAACCACGACACTCCTAAATAGGTGTCTGGGTGGCCGTAACTATTTGGGTTAGACATGCTTCTTAGGGTGAAATTAACTTTTCCAATTAACCAATCCGCTTCATCACCTAAAGCATAATATTCAACTACATTTCCAAATATGTCACTGAAAGACTCATTTAAGGCACCCGATTCATTGCGGTAAATTAAGTCTGAAGTATAGTCTGTTACGCCATGTGTTAATTCATGAGAAACTACATCAATGGAAGTCAGAGGGTTGCCATTGCCATCACCAAAACGGGAGAACATACCATTCCAGGAAGCATTAAACCAATTGTTATTGACATGAACATAGCTAATCACCAGGCCACCTTCATCATCATAACTGTCTCTGCCCTGTTCCAGAAAATAATAATCATAAGTTTTTTCCATTCCCCAGTGAACATCCGTACCTACTTCATCAAAGTCAGCATTAGCGTTATCCCAATAATTATCATCATCTTCAAAATCAACCGCTTCGCTTACATCGCTACCTTTGTTCATGTCATAAGTTTCTATTCCGCTACCTCTTGTGTAGTCACGTAAATGATAAAGGGAATCAGAAACTTTAGTTGTAATAATTTCTTGTGTACCATGATAACGTGTTTCTGCTGTTCCTACCTCATTATTATGTTGACATTTATCAAGGGTGTATAAAACTTCCCCATTGCGTGCATCCACGAATACTTCTTTACTTCCATAAGGGTCGGAAGCAAAAATTTCCATTTTCCAGGTCAGTGTATATTGCTCTCCAATTTGAGAATAATCAGGATCGGCCCATACCAATTCAGGCGTTGGGTAAAAAGTTGCTTCAGGATCCTTCTTGATCCGCTTTACTAAAGCTTCCATACCTGGGATTTGCCAGTAGTATTGAGGGGCATTAATGTAATTCAAAGCAGCTTGAATGGCTTGTTGCTCATCGATTTGAGTGGCTGCTGCAGGGAATTCTCCCTTAACGAGGCGGCCGTTCGCGTGCGTAACAAATCCATTTTTGGCATGTAAAATATACTCAGCACCATCTACCGGATATCCCTGGTGATATTGTTTCGCTCTGTGGTGAGTAAACCCAAGGGCATCTGTTTTCGATTTATAAATTTTTAAATCAGATGCTTTATTCAATCCAAGTTCTAAATTATAGCGATTAAAGAAAGCCTCTGTAGGTATCTGGACTTCTTTTTTAATTTTTACCCAGTTATTATTTAAGTAAGTTTTTTCAAAATCAGGATGCAGGCCATATTGAGCATTTAAAGTGGATAAAAATAACCCGCAGATCAGAACGGTGTATAAAAATTTCATGAGATTGGTACAGATTTAGTTAAGAGGTGATAAATAATTAATGCAAGTTGATAAGTAGCCCAATTCCGTGAACTACTTATTCATTGAAATGAGGCTAAATCGTCGGTAATTTGTTTCAAAAAGTCACCTGTCGGTTCCGTTTTTTACAAATTCCTCCTCATTTTTCCTCATTCATCGCAACTTGGGTTAATTATTATCACGACTTAGGTTAATTTGTTAAAATTGATTCAATAAGAAATAATATTTTGAGAGAATATTTGTTCACGAAGGTAATACCTTATTGAGGATTTTTAGGAAATTATGTGTAGAACGTCGGTCAGCTTTTTGTTCTTAAAACGCTTACCAAATGAAATCATCTAGAACCCAAAGTATTAAAGTGAAAAAAAAATATTACATTTCACTTTCACACTTTTACACTTTCTACTCAATTATAGACTTTTAGTTCTTTGACATAAATTGTGGAAAATGGAACTTCAAAATGATAACCCTTT